>DASSFK010000095.1:0-2847 GCA_035694565.1 Sphingomicrobium sp. | reverse complement strand
CCACCAGCCCCCGACCTTGTTCTTGAACTTGCTGGCGACCCAGTGCTCGACGGCGATGGTGCCCTTCAGGAGGAGCTGGAGGACCACCGCGGCGAGCAGCATCGTCGTGAAGGAATCGACGTAGACCTTGTCGGAATATTCATCGAACAGTCCAAGCACGACGAGGTCGACGAGCGCCCCCACGAAATAGAGCAGGAACAGGCGCTGCCGGTTCGAATGGGTCAGTGCGGCGTCGGGCATGAAGCCGTCGGCGGTCGCAGTCACGCTTGCCATCATTCATGCCCCAGTCGAGTTGGCCGACCGCCCCCGGTCCACGCGACCGGACCAGGGGCGATCGTCAATGAGCTGAACCCTACTTTTGCGGCGCCGGTTGCTGCTGAACGCTGACCGCGGCCGGATCGGGCACCGACACGTAGACGACCGTGTCACCCTCATACTGCGGCTGATAATATGCGCCGCCGCACGAATAATAGGTATAGGTGCGGTAGGGATAAGGCGCGCAGGCCGGCGGCAGCGCGTAATAAGCCGAGCCGTAGGCCACCGCCGTCGCCCAGGCCGCCGTCGCGCCGATCGCGATCCCGGCCGCCAGCGGATAATCGCCCCAGCCGTTCCATCCGCCCCCGCCCCAGTCGTTGTCGACATTGATGTTGGTGTTGCGATCTCCGGTATTGATGCGGTTCCCGCTATTGTTGATTCCACCGCCACCCTGACCGGGCCGCTGACCTGGCCGACCTGGCTTTCCCGCACCGCCGACGCCGCCGACTCCGCCAGCGCCACCGACGCCGCCCGGCCTGCCGGCTCCGCCAACTCCGCCGACACCGCCTGGCCTGCCGGCTCCGCCGACTCCACCGACGCCGCCCGGCTTGCCGGGACCACCTACGCCACCGGCTCCGCCGACTCCTCCCCGTCCACCTCCCGGACGGGTGTTGGCCATGCGATTGCCGGCGCTCGGCGCGTTGCGCACTCCCGGACCGGTGCTCGGTGGGCTCCAGTTGCCCCCACCGGGACGGCTGTAGCTGCCGCCTCTGCTGAAGCCCGAACCGCCACGGCTATAACTGCCGCCGCCACGGCTCATGCTGCTGCTGCCGCGGCTGAAGCCGCCGCCGCCACCGCGGCTCATGCTGCTCGATCCGCCGCGGCTGAAGCCGCCGCCACCGCGACCGCCCCCTCCGCCGCTGAAGCCGCCACCGCCACCGCGGCCGCCGCGTGCATCGACTTCCTGGGCCATGAATGCCGCAATGCCTACAAAGGCGCTGAGCATTGCCAGACTGTGGAGCTTGCCACGCATGTTTACTCTCCCTTGTAGGTCGCGAGCTGGATCTTCTTCGCGTTCGCGTCGGGCACGAAGGTGAAGTCAGCGTCGGTAAAACTGGGGTTGATCTGCCAAGTGAGGCGAGCAGTGAAGGTCGGCCGCGACGGATCGGTCCGGTCGACGATCACGAGCTTCCGGGGCAGCGGCTGATCGCCCTTCTGGATCCAGACCTCCCAGTCGACATCCGCTTCGCGGAACGCGAAATGGTCGGTTTCGACACCATCAACGGTTGCTGGACCGACTTCGTAAGCCGACTTCAGGGCCTGGATTCGATCGGCGTTGCTCCCGTCGCCCCACCGGAACAGGTCCTCGAGCGGCAAGGAGATTCCGAACTTGTTGTAGATCGCGTCCAGCACTTCCTTGTTGGTGCCGGGCGCCGGGACGCTCGCGTAGAAACCGAGCTTCGGCGAATAGACGGTGAAGGTCTTGCCGTCATAGATGAAGCGCCGCGCCTTAACGTCGCTCGAATAATCGATGACGAAGCCCGGACGTCTGACCTTGTAGTTGGTCACTCCGTCGAGCTGGATGCGCTGACCGTCGTTGGTGACGGCGTCCATGGTGCCCTGCGACGTGATTGCCAGCGTCTTGGCCTGCATCAGATAGTTGCTCATCTCCTTCAGCGCATCGACCGCGCTGTCTTCGACGACTCCTTCGTTGGCGATCGGGTCGGCGCCGGCGGGGTGCGGCATCGCCATTCCCTCGCGAGCTGGAGGAGCCGCCTCCGGTGCGGTTTGCGCCCAGGCGAGCTGGGTGGTTGCTAGTGTCAGGCTTGCTCCCAAAGCCATCGCCGTACGGGTGCGCATCATGCGACCTTCTCCATGACTGGACGGATGAATTCCCGGATTTGCGTAACACCGGCGCAGCCGCGCTTTCATCGGGGTAACCCTTGAACGCGGGGGGTAACGTCCCTGATGCCGCCGAATTGCCGAGGGTGATCGGTAAACAGCGGTTTCGTGTGTCAAAAGTCGCTGGCCGGAACGCGGCAGATTTCGCGTCCTGTGGGTTTACCCCGATAGGAAATGATGTTTCCCTGCCTAACGAAGGAAGGCGTGGTCGAGAGAGTTCAGGCCAACAGGGGCGTACTGCAAAGGTCAGCAAGCGGGTTGAACAATGACGAGCCCGATCCGACGGATAATCATTGTCGACGATCACGACGCAATCCGTCGGGGCGTTCGGCAGCTGCTCGAGACCAAACCTTATTATCAGGTGGTCGGCGAGGCGTCTGACGGTCGGTCGGGCCTGGAGCTGGCGAGGGAAACCCGGCCGGACATCGCGATCCTCGATTATTCCATTCCGGAGTTGAACGGGCTCGATCTTTCCCACGCCCTCAAGCGAGAATTCCCGCGCATCGAGATCCTGCTCTATACGATGCACGATCGCGAAGAGATCATCATGGATGTGCTTCGCGCCGGAGTCCGGGGCTTCGTCCTGAAGTCCGATGCCGAGAAGCACCTGATCGCGGCGCTCGACGCGCTGTCGATCCACCGTTCCTATTTCTCAGGCGCGATTTCCGATGCCCTTCTGGACCAGTTCCT
>DASSFK010000094.1:0-7099 GCA_035694565.1 Sphingomicrobium sp. | reverse complement strand
GCAATCTCGACCTTCTCGTCCTCGGTGTAGCCCTCGAGCCGAATGATCTCCATTCGGTCAAGAAGCGGCTGAGGCATGTCGAGCGAGTTCGCCGTCGTGACGAACATCACGTCCGAAAGATCGTAATCGAGCTCGAGATAGTGATCCTGGAACCGCGAGTTCTGTTCCGGATCGAGCACTTCGAGCAGCGCTGAAGCCGGATCGCCGCGGAAGTCCTGCCCCAGCTTGTCGATCTCATCCAGCAGGAACAGCGGATTGGACGTCCCCGCCTTTTTCAGGTTCGAGATGATCTTGCCCGGGAGCGAGCCGATATAGGTGCGGCGGTGACCGCGGATCTCGGCTTCGTCGCGAACGCCACCCAGTGATTGGCGGGCAAACTCACGGCCTGTCGCCCGCGCGATCGAGCGCCCGAGCGAGGTCTTGCCGACACCCGGTGGGCCGACGAGGCAGAGGATTGGGCCCTTCAGCCGGTTCGTGCGGGCCTGGACCGCCAGATATTCGACGATCCGCTCCTTCACCTTCTCGAGACCGTAATGGTCTTCATCGAGGATGTTCTGAGCCTCCGCGATGTCCTTCTTGAGCTTGGATTTCTTGCCCCACGGCAGGCCAAGCAGGACGTCAAGATAGTTGCGGGCAACCGTTGCCTCGGCCGACATCGGCGCCATCGCCCGGAGCTTCTTCAGCTCGGCATTCGCGCGGCTGCGGGCTTCCTTCGAAAGACGGGTCTTGCGAATCTTGTTCGCAAGCTCCTGGAGTTCGTCGCCGCCTTCTTCGCTCTCGTTGCCAAGCTCGCGCTGAATCGCCTTGAGCTGTTCGTTCAAGTAATATTCGCGCTGCGTCTTCTCCATCTGACGCTTCACGCGGCTGCGAATCTTCTTCTCGACCTGCAGAACGCCAAGCTCGCCCTCCATGAAAGCGAATACCATTTCGAGTCGACGCGATGGGTTCATCTCGCCGAGCAGCGCCTGCTTGTCGGCGACCTTGATTGACAGGTTTGACGCAACCGCATCCGCGAGCACGGAAGAATCCTCGATCTCGCCGAGCTGGATGCCGGTCTCCGGCGGGAGACGCTTGTTGAGCTTCGCGTAATTCTCGAACTGGTCAACGACAGATCGCATCAGCGCCTGGATTTCGGGCCCCTCTGCAGATTCTTCGTCCACTTCCTCGACTTCGGCGGACATGAAACCTTCGCCTGGCACGAGGCCCACGAGCCGGGCGCGTTTCACGCCTTCGACCAGGACCCGAACCGTGCCGTCGGGCAGTTTCAACAATTGCATCGCGGTCGCGATAACTCCGAGGTCGTAGAGGGCGTCGCGATCAGGATCGTCCTCGCCCGGATCGAGCTGGGCGACGAGGAACAATTCCTTATCGGCGGACATCGCAGCTTCAAGCGCTGCGACCGATTTTTCGCGGCCAACGAAGAGCGGAACGATCCGCTGAGGGAACACAACGATATCGCGAAGCGGCAGAATGGGAAGCAAACGTGTCATATGTGGGCTATATGGGCGGCGCACCGTGACGGCGCAACAAGAGGTCGGAACAATCACGCCGAGCGGTTCGCTGAAGGCTCCGACTTCAAGGAGATCGAGCGATGGCCGACGAGCGCGAAAAGATCAGCACCGGCCCAAATGACCGCCCCGTCAACGAGACGATCGCAGGAACAGGCCCGGGCATTCCCGATGAAGCGCTATTGCCTGGAGAGGAGCTTCCCCGCCCGCCGAGCGAAGATGAAGAAAAGCGGATCCGCGAGAAGCTCGGAGTGCAGGAGGAGGTCGATACTCTCCCGCTCGAAGGCGAATAACTAGACTGCTTTTCCGCTCACGATTGCCAGCGCGGGGAAAAGATTCTGCATTGCGTGAGCCGCCATCGGCAATGCGAATGCCAGCCACAGGGAACGATCGCGCCAGGCCACGAACAAGGTCGAAAGCACGAGGAACGGCCACCAGATCGTCAGCCCCCAGATCGGGACCTCCAACGAGTGGGCAATCCCCCACCCGATGGCGCTCATCAGGACCGCAGTCACTGGCCCAACGAAACGCAGGAGAATCAGAAGCACTGTGCCCATGATCAGGGTCTCGATCACGGGCGCGAAGATCACCACAGCGAACAGCACGAAGCCAGGCGGCAAATTGCCGAAATCCGGGTGCGCCGCGTCCGGGAACACCCGAGACAGAAGAAAAGAGAGCGCCAGGCTCGGAAAGAACGCCGTTGCCCACGCGGCCACGACCGACAGCGGCGCATTGCGCGGCTCACGGATCGGCTTCGGGAGAAAAGAGAGCGGACCCCAGTCGGCCCGCGCGACGCTATCTGACTGCAACCTTCGCTCCCCCTGCGGTGCCGCTGGGCGGTACCCAATCCCACTGCAATGCTGCAAGCGCGCGCAAGGCCCGGTCCATGGCCTCCGAGCCACCACCATCAGGGATCGTGAAGCGGGCCTTGAGGAACCACCCACCGCGCTGAACAAGGATGTAGCCAGTCTTGGCCTGGATATTTTGGTAGGTGCCTTCGAACCAGCCGACGCGACCATCACTAAGAGTTGTGACGGCCCGTGCTGGCGGATCGATCTGATGGCCCGCCAGGCGCTCGAGGATTGCCTGTTCCACCCCCGCATCCTCATCCGCGAGCGAAATCGTGGCGGGATAGACGTAGAATGTAACCCAGGCATCGCCATTGACGCCGCCTCGAAGCGTGTAATAGGCCGAGGCATCGGATGGGCCGTATACGGTCAAACCGCGCAGCGGCAGTTCTGCGATTTGCTTCTGGAAGACGAAGCCGGATCCACGATGGGTTGCCGTGCCGTCGTGGGCGATCGCCACCTCAGACGCGTCGCCGCCTTGAACGTCAACGCTCAGCTGAGCGCAGGCCTCGCTGAGAGGGATGAGTTGCGCGAAAAGTAACGTCGCTAGGAGAATGATCGCTCTAGCGACGCTGCGAAGCGTCACGCGGCGTCGCCCGCCTTACCCTTCTTCGTGTAGACCCTGACGGGTTCCTTGCGGCCGTCGACCACGTCCTTGTCGACATGAACCTCGTCGACGCCGTCCATGGACGGCAGGTCGAACATGGTGTCGAGCAGGATGCCTTCGAGGATCGAGCGCAGGCCGCGAGCGCCGGTCTTGCGGTCGATCGCCCTGCGAGCAACCGCGCCGAGCGCATCTTCGGTGAACTCCAGCTCGACGTCTTCCATGTCGAACAGCTTGGCGTACTGCTTCACCAGCGCGTTCTTCGGCTCGACCAGGATCTTGACCAGGGCCTCTTCGTCGAGGTCCTCGAGGGTCGCGATCACCGGCAGGCGGCCGATGAATTCCGGAATGAGGCCGAACCTGAGGAGATCCTCAGGCTCGGTGTGCTTGAGCGTCTCGCCTGTGCGCCTCTCTTCGGGAGCGGCCACGTGCGCGCCGAAGCCCATCGACTTGCCCTGCATGCGGTCGTCGATGATCTTTTCGAGACCAGCGAAGGCGCCGCCGCAGATGAACAGGATGTTCGTCGTGTCGACCTGCAGGAATTCCTGCTGAGGATGCTTGCGGCCACCCTGCGGCGGAACCGATGCGGTCGTGCCTTCCATCAGCTTGAGGAGCGCCTGCTGCACGCCCTCGCCCGACACGTCGCGGGTGATCGACGGATTGTCCGACTTACGGCTGATCTTGTCGATCTCGTCGATATAGACGATGCCGCGCTGCGCCTTTTCGACATTGTAGTCGGATGCCTGGAGCAGCTTCAGGATGATATTCTCGACGTCTTCGCCAACGTAACCGGCCTCGGTCAGTGTCGTGGCGTCGGCCATGGTGAACGGCACGTCGAGGATGCGAGCCAGGGTTTGCGCCAGCAGAGTCTTGCCGCAGCCGGTCGGGCCGATCAGCAGGATGTTCGATTTGGCCAGCTCGACTTCCTGGCCCGTCTTCGCGCCGTGGTTGAGTCGCTTGTAATGGTTGTGAACCGCGACCGAGAGGACTCGCTTCGCGCGGTCCTGCCCGATGACGTAATCATCGAGGACCTTGCAGATTTCCGCCGGCGTCGGAACACCGTCGCGGGTCTTCACGAGGGCAGACTTGCTCTCCTCGCGGATAATGTCGTTGCAGAGCTCGACGCACTCATCGCAGATGAAGACGGTCGGTCCGGCGATCAGCTTCCTGACCTCATGCTGCGACTTGCCGCAGAAGGAGCAGTAGAGGGTGCTCTTGCCGTCGCTGCCTGAAAGCTTGGTCATTTAAGTCCTTGTTCAATCGACCGCGAACGGCCGTCTCTCGAGGCCATGCTAGCCTCCTTTATTACACAATCAATCTAGCTTCGCGGTTAACGCCGGCCCCAATCGATCGGTTCTGTGCCGAATATGGATTGTACAAAGTGGCGCGGCAAGGGCCGAGAATGCCACAATGCATTCAATTAATCCGGAGAATCAATCGGCTGCAGCATGCCAGTCAGCTGGCGGTGCCATCAGGTCCGAAGAGGAATTGCTCGGGCATGGGTCGTCCAAGACGCTCGAACTCCTTGATCAACGCAGGCCGCTTACGCAGTTGGTCCCAGCCGTCCGACCAAATCGAATGGCGCTCGGCACGAAGCGGCACCGGCTGCATTTCGCCTACGAATGACGACTGGAATTCGTCGTCACTCAAGGCAGTCAGGGCCAGTTTTTCGGCCTGGTCGAGCTGACCCGCGCAGATGAGCGCTTGGATCGTGGAATCGTAGGAGTCCTTGGCATGCTCGATGACTTCCGGAAGGATCTTGGCCGCTTCATCCGCTTTGCCGACGTTCCTTAGGATGCAGTATTTCATCCGCCTGACGAGCTGCTCGGCGTAAGGACTGCCCGGCGCCTTCTCCGTAACGTCCAGGAGAGAAAGCGCCTTCTCAAATTTCCCCTCGCTAACCAACAAGTGAAGGCGGTTGATCTTCATGTTCACAAGCCAGGCATCGGGCAGCGCGGGATTTTCGTTGAGCGATGCGTAGACCTGATCGGCCTCGTCCGTTCGGCCGCGTTCGAACAGCGAAGCAGCGACGGAATCGAAGACCCAGCCAGTGTGCTCATCGATCTTGGAAATGGCCTCAGAAGTCTTCGGCAACTTGGCCTGAAGTGCAATGACCTCGTCGTATCGTTCCGCCGCGGCCAGCGAGAAAGCCAATTGCGACAGGGCCTCGCTATCCGCGGGATTTCGATCGAGCCTTTTCTCGGCTCTCTTGACCGTAGCGTCCCGGACATTGACGAAATGCGGACCAACGATCGCTTCGATCTTCGGCCACAGGGGCGAGTAGCGCTTCTCGATCATCAGGCTTTCGAGAACGTCGGGATCGTTGACGAATTGCAGCAGGTCCTGAGCTTCAGCGATTTCTCCGCGTTTGAGCAGCGCTTTCAGGGCCGTGTAGGCGAGGTAATCCCCTTGCGTCGTCTCCGCGGCGTACCCGAGGCGGGCGAGAGCGATGAGGCGATCGTCCGCCTCCTTGGTCTTTGCCTCCCGGTCTTCCCGAAGGATCCAGCGCATCGTCTCCATGTCGAGTTCGCGCACGACGTCCGGAAAGCGGGCAATCATCCGGTCCAGCGCTACGCGCGCGATATCAGGATTGTCCGTGGCCATCGAGACAAGGAACTGCATCCGGCTTATGAATGGGTTCGTGGGCGAAAGCCGGTCTGCTTCGGCAAAGAGCTTTTGTGCTTCGCTCTTCCGTTTGAGACCGAGCAAAGCGGTCGCCCGGAAGGTCAGGCCTTCTGCCTTCGCAGCGCTGGACGCGCCGAAATCGATTTTCTCGGAGAGGGCTAGCCCCTCCTTATAGTCTCCATGCTGCAGCGCCCTGAAGTATGAGTCGATGAGCGAAGATTTGTCCGAGGCTGGAGCGACAGCTGCCGATCCGATGATCGATGCCGGCGACGCTTGGATTGGCGCTGCGACCAGCAACGCAGCGGCAAACGGCAACAGACGATAGATACGCACTAGAACCCCCCTGCGCACGATCCGGCGACGGCAAGCCTAACAGAGTTGGAGGTTTCGAAAAGGCTTGTCTCTCAGGCGTCAGCGAACCAGTTCGCCGCCCTTCACGACCGCATCGACATGTTCGAGCGCGCGAATGTCTGCGAGGGGGTCAGAGCGAACCGCGATGAGGTCGCCCCAGGCGCCAGCTCGAAGCGAGCCGACCGCACCCTCCTTGCGCAGGGCCTTTGCTGCTTCGGTCGTTGCCGCCTGGATGGCCTGCATCGGCGTCATTCCGTATCGAACCATGTAGGCAAATTGCCGGCCACCAAGGCCGTAGGGATAAACCGCCGCATCGGTGCCGAACGTGAGCTTCGCGCCTGCCTTCACCGCCGCAGCGAAGCCCCGGCGCTGGATCTCGGTCGTCTCACGATTCTTGCGGAGATATTCGGCCGGCCATCCCTGCTTCGTGCCAATCTCCTCGATCCAGTCCCCGTTGTAGATGTCCATGTCGAGCCAGACGCCCTGCTTCTTGGCAAGGGCGATGCCTTCAGCGTCGAGGTAACTTGCGTGCTCGATCGTCCGGGCACCGGCGCGGATGGCCGCATTGATCCCCTCGGCACCATGGGCATGAGCGATGCAGTAGCTGCCGCGCAGCTTCGCCTCGTCGCAGGCCGCTTTCATCTCGTCCGGACTGAGCTCGAGCGCGCCAGGTTCACTGCCGAGGGCGAGGACCGCGCCCGTGGCAATCAGCTTGATGAAGTCAGCGCCATGGTCGAGCAGGTACCGAGCCTTGTCGCGCGCCTCGGCGGCATTGTGCACTTCGCCCACGCGAAAGGTCTCGGGGACGGGCATGTCCGGCGCGAGCGCGTCGATTTCGCCGCCGCCGCCCGGCGTCGTGATGTAGCCGCCGGCGACAAACATGCGGGGCCCGACGATGTCGCCCCCGTTGATTGCATCGCGAAGCGAGACGTCGGTGAGGCCCCGGTAGACCCCGACGTCGCGGACCGTCGTGAATCCGGCGCGGAGCATGGTCCTGGCAGCCGGCACAGCTTTGAGGATCGTCGCGGATTCGCTGTGCTTGAAGGGCTCGGCCGGATCGGCGCTTTCCGTCGCGCCGTCAGCGATGTGCGTGTGAAGGTCGATCAGGCCCGGCAGAACCGTGAAACCGGACCAATCGACCGTCGCGGACCCCTCCGAAGCGA
>DASSFK010000093.1:0-7260 GCA_035694565.1 Sphingomicrobium sp. | reverse complement strand
GCCGGGCATGGTGACCTATCCCGGTTTGCCCGTTCCGAACGCCGAAATCCTCGTCGACCACGATAGTTCGCGGGAGCGATACAAGAACAAGTCCGAGTTCCTGATCGCTTCCCTTCATCTGTGCGGCAACACCGGGACTTATGTCGACTCGCCGATACATCGCTATCGCGATGGTGTGGACCTGGCGGGCTTGCCGCTGAAAAGTGTTGCGCACCTGCCGGTGCATCTTTTCGACGCTCAAGGATCAACCCGCGCCATTGGGCCAGGGCTGTTTCATGGACGTGCTATTGCCGGCGGCGCGGTACTCGTCTGGACAGGTTTCAGCAGGCACTGGCGAACGGAGCGCTACGGGCGCGATAATCCCTTCCTCACGGCTGAAGCTTGCGAATTTCTGGTTGCCGCAGGTGCAGCCTTCGTCGGCATCGATTCAGTCAACATCGACGACCTCGACGATTTAGCCAGACCGGCCCACACGATCCTTCTAAGGGCAGGCATTCCGATCTGCGAGCACATGACCAACCTGGAGGCAATTCCACGCACTGGCGGCCACCTCCACGCCGTTCCGATCGCCTGGAAGGGTGGCGCGACTTTTCCTGTCCGGGCATATGTGCAGGTGTAGCGTTTCAGTTCACGGTGCCAATTGGGGCCGCTTCTGCCGCACCGCTCGCGAAATGGCTCCCACTCTGCTGATGGCAGGAATGGGTGGAAAGCGGACGCTTAATTCAGCCGTGTTGCACGCAGCACTCGGTCCACGACGATTTGATATTTACTGACACCGAGATGCCCATAGCGACCGGCAATAGCCGTGCGCCTGCCCACGAAATCCAAATAGAGAGCACAGCCTTTTTTGCAGTTGTTCCGGACATTCGCAGGCAACATGCGCGAGTCAATCTCCACCCAAGTATCGCTTTCCTCGCCGTTCAGAGGGAGGGTGGTCCGTCCCGGGTAGAAACTACCCGTTTCGAACCCTGTTATCGCCACGCCTCGCATTCGCTGCGGGTCAGTGAAGTTGTAGCACTCCGCATCGGCCAAGCGTCCCGGTTTGCCATTGGTGGTTCGAAAACACGGCACAAAATCCGCATCGACCATCGGAAGGGGAACGACCGCGAAGAACTGGTCACGCGAGTGCTTATAGGCAGAAGGCGGATTCCCATCGCCACAACTAGCAAGCAAGAGCGCCGCGAAGATTAGAGCCGGCTTTCTCATGAGGTAGAAATCTCACGCCGACCTAATGTCTGCAATGGGTCGAAAGCGGAAGCTTCGCTAATGGCAGGAATGGGTCGAAAGCTGACACTTCGCTAATGGCCGCTTTGGGTGGAAAGCGGACACTCAGCCCGGTAGCCTTCACCTGAGGAGGCACGGATGCTGGACGGACGAGAGTGGTTCAAGAACGAAGGCGCGAGCGAGGAGGCCATCAGCCGCTTGTCGGCAGTCGCGCCCATCCCGCTACCGGCCAGCTATTTGACGCTGTTGCAATACAGCAATGGTGGTGAAGGTCCGCTCCCTATCGACCCTTGGAACTTCTGCCTCGACACCGCCGAAATGGCTGCGGACACGGAGCAAAACGGAAAGCTGAAAGAGTTCTTCCCCAACCTCTTTGTTGTAGGGACGAGTGGCGGCGGTGAGGCAATTGCATTGGATGCCAATGTAGCCCCACCACACCCAGTGGTTCAGTTCGATATGACGAACTGCAATCTTGCCGAAAGCGTGCACAGGCTTGCGCCGGACTTCGAGAGCTTCTTGGACCTTGTCGGGCGCTCGGCGGAATGATGGCTTAATGTCCGCAATGGATCGAAAGCAGACATTACGCTAATGGCAGGAATGGGTGGAAAGCTGACGCTAACGTATGCTGCCGCTCAGAGCGTACCACTCGCGTGGGATAGCCTCACAGGCCCTCAACAAATCAGCATCGCCCAGTTTGCCAAACCAAAAGGACACATTCCCGTCCGCCCGTCGCTCGACGTAGAGGGGATTTAGCCCTTCGCGCTCGAAAGCTGCGGCGGCCCTATCAGCATATTCGCCCGTTACGCGGATGCGTGCGCCAACGTCTCGCTCTGCTGGATTGTTGTTGTCCATGGCGAGAGTTTCGCGCTTGATTCTAATGTCTGCAATGGGTCGAAAGCAGACATTTGCTTTGCCGCTGGTGGGAGGGTGTGGTTACGCTCCACTCCCCGATTAAAGGACCGGATTTACAGTCCGGTTGCCGGAACTACCGGCTTTACCCTCCCAAAGCGAAAAGCCGCCTGATGGGACAGGGCAAGATGCAAGTTGAATGACACGAACTGTCCTTGATCGCCCTGTTCACAGGGCGAGCGCTCTCACCCCGTCAAACGACGCGGCGGTAATAGAAGCGGATGGAACAGTTACTCATGGGGCGCGGCATTTGTCAGGCTCGCTGCCCAAGGTCAAGCCAAGCCCTGTCAGGGTAGTGTCCAAGTTTGAAATCTAATTTCGACGTTCTAAGTTCTAGGCGGGACGGGAGGACTCGACCTCGAACCTCTCCGGGTCGCGGGCATTTGCTCGATTCCGAGGATGCGAATGAAGGTCGCAACTTGGGATTGCCCCCGCCGCTGAAGCCGCGCGGTCCGTACAAGAAGCGAAAGCAAGCCGCATGAAGAAGCTGCTGAAGATCGGATTGCGGTTTGCGCAGATTGTCCATTGGCGCGCTTTGCGGAATCGCCTGACTTACGAACTCACGCGGCTCTCAAATTCAAACTAGGGCACTACCCCTGTCAGAGCTGATGGCAGGAAAGGTGGAGAGCGGACGTTGGATAGTCGCTTCCGAGGAAGCGGATTTATCATCAATCGATGATATATGAGGGGTTTGAGTCGCCCAGGGGGACAGGCCTATGCGCCGGCTTCTGTTTTGTGCGGTAACAGCCGCTCTCGCCGCTTCGGCATCCGCGCAAGACTCCTACATCCCGGTCCCCCTCAAAGGGGTGAAGCCGCCGACGTATTCCGGCATGCTGAAGCCGTTCGACCACGTTCAGCAAAATACCGCACAGGCGCCGCAAACCAAAGACCCCGACAAGGCTGCCGCGAAGCCTCCGGCAGCCAAGTCTCATCCCGCCTATCGCTATGCCCCGGCATCTCATGACGGCGCGCAGCCGGCTGGTGTTCCTCTGGATTCGCAAACCCCGAAACCGGTATTTCGGCCCGCTCCCGCGTCAATCACGCTGTCGCCGGATGTCGTGAAGGTTCCGGCCAAAACGGCTTCCGGTTACTGCCTCCGGGCACCCGCCAGCTACATGGGTACAGGATCATCCAGCCGCCCGCCTGTCACTCCCGCCCTGCCGCGATGTGAGAACCTGGCTTCGCCATCTCGAAATTAGCGCTCGTATATCGAAGACGAATTGCCCAAGTCTTCGACGCCGCGCGTCATTCGGCGGCGAGCATGAACGAAGTCTCAGTGCGCGGCGGCTCCGGCTCCTGAAAATAGTGAGCCTGGGTGACAAGGATCACGTCGTCACCACCATATTGGTCGATGACTTTGCGAATGGCTTCCCTCATCGAGCCTGCCTCAACGATCTGTTTCACTTCGGGCGCGGTCGTTCCGCGCAGCGCAAAACCCAATTCGAACTTCTGCATTAGAGTCCTCTTTGAAGGGACGACCGCGACACATGCTCACAAACGCGAGCTGAAACGCAGAACCAACGCAGCCTAGGATCGCCGGGCGACGGCGTATCCTTCTGTGAATTTGCTTAGATTGCATAAGGTTATGACAGTGACGAGACTCGGATCACGCCACCTACGCGGTTAATCCCGAGTTGGAGGCGCTCTGTCTTTAACGCCCACAGTGAACGCTGCTGTACCTAAACCAAATGTGCATTCGCTAATGTCCACAATGGGTGGAAAGCGACACTGTGCGCGCGTGCAGAGTGGGTTGAACATGTACCAAAAGCCGCCACAATGTTTCGGACTGCGTGGGGGGAGTAATGCGTCTTTTCTCGGTTCTGGTGGCCTGCGGCCTGGTGCTTTGCTCGAAAAGCGCCGGCGCAGAACTCATGCCGCTCGATGCGGCTTCGAAGCTGTTCGGCATCCGCGAGACGAGCTGGGCTCCCGAATTGTCGCCGTCCGGCAATCATATGCTTTTCTTTGCCTCGGGTGACAAAGGCCGGACCAGTCTCTTCTTGAAGGATTTCAGCACGGGAGAAATTTCCGAGCTGTTGTTTTCAACCGGCTTGCCCGAACATCTTGAATGGTGCGACTTCGCGACCGAAAGCAGCATCATTTGCGAGTTCCGCGGCAACAGGGCGGATGGCCAGCAGATCATCGGCTTTTCCCGCCTGATCGCAATTTCCACCGATACGCGCGAAATCAAACCGTTGGGCAACAAGACGTCGGGTTATGATGCCTACATCCGCCAATATGACGGCGCGGTCGTCGACTGGCACGCCGATACGGCGGGATCGGTCCTGATTGCGCGCAATTACGTCCCACAGGTTGATCTCGGCCCGTCCGGCCTTGCCGACACCAGCGAAGGCCTGGGCGTCGATCGAGTCAATCTGGCGACATTCCGCTGGGACTCGGTCGAGCCGCCCAAGGGTCAAGCGTCCGCTTACCTGAGCGACGGTCATGGCCGGATTCGTGTGATGGCGCTCGATCAGGTCGAGTCCGGACAGCAGCTGACAGGGGTGACCGAGTTCCGCTTCCGGCGCGTTGGAAGCCGCGAATGGAACAAGCTTGGCGAATATGACTGGCGGATTGGCAGCGGCTGCTGGCCAGTAGCGCTCGGTAATGAGGGCAACTCCGTCTATTGCCTCGAAAAGACCGCCGGACACGACGCGCTTTTCTCCGTCGCCATCGACGGCACGGGAGCGCGATCGCTCGTCGCCAAGAACGACAAGGTCGACATTGACGGCGTCGTACAGCTCGACCGGGGAATGCCCGTCATCGGTTATCGTTACACCGACGACCGTTCGCGCACCGTCTATTTCGATCCCGAATATCGGAAGCTCGCGGACTCACTGTCGAAGGCTTTGCCAAACACTCCGTTGATTTCTTTCGCTTCAGCCACGTCCGACGGGAATAGGCTGCTCGTTCACGCGAGCTCCGACACAGACCCTGGAGCCTATTACCTGCTCAACCGGCAATCCCGTCACATGGAGCCAGTGCTCCTGTCGCGGGACGCACTGGAAGGTCACGAGTTGGCGCCGATGAAGGCGATCACGTACCCGGCCGCGGATGGGACGGCGATTCCGGCCTACATAACCATCGACAAGGCGGTCGGACGAGATCCAGGGCCAGCGATCATTCTTCCGCATGGTGGCCCGAGCGCCCGCGATTCCTGGGGCTTCGACTGGCTCGCGCAATTCTTCGCCGCTCGCGGCTATCTCGTCATCCAGCCGAATTATCGCGGATCGTCGGGGTACGGGTCTGACTTTCAAGGTGACAATGCGTTTCGCGACTGGCGCATCGCGATGAGCGACATCGACGATGCTGCGTCCTATCTCGTCACGCAGGGTCTCGCTGATCCGAAAAGGATCGCAATCGCGGGCTGGTCGTACGGCGGCTATGCCGCACTTCAATCAGCCGTCATGCATCCGGACCGTTACAAGGCAGTCATTGCGATCGCGCCCGTCACCGACCTGAATGAGCTGAAACGCGATGCTCGCGGCTACACCAATGCGCGGCTCACGAAGGAGATCATCGGCCCCTCGGAAGGAGCCGCCAATGGATCGCCGCTGCAGAGTTCAGGCCGGATAGTCGCGCCCGTCCTGCTCGTTCATGGCGACCTGGACGATAACGTCAGGATCAACCACAGTTTGAAAATGACGGCTGCGCTCAAAAAGAACAACAGGAGCGTCGAGCTGTTGCGGTTTCGGGATCTCGATCACCAGCTAGATGATTCAGAAGCGCGCATTCAGATGCTTACAAAAATCGGTGAGTTGCTCGAACGAACGATCGGCCACTGACATGGAAGGGCGCCCGGCATGGGTCGTGCGGCCAGCCCGCTGATGGCAGGAACGGGTGGAAAGTAGCCGTTGGCTGGAGGCGCAGTTGCGCGACGAAACCTAACGGCTATTTCGTTCGAGTGACTGAGGAGCGCGGCGGTTTACCTGTTCTGATCTTTCGCGATGGCGAGAGTTTCGAACAGTGGCTCGCCCGGCAGCCCGCCGATACTGGCGGTGCATGGCTAAAGCTCCCGAAGAGTTCGGCGAGCAAGCCGGGTCTGACGAAGAGAGAAGCGATAGACGCGGCGCTTTGCCACGGGTGGATCGACGGCCAACTCAACAAATATGACGACGAGTATTGGCTTATCCGTTTCACACCCCGGAAAGCCCGAAGCAAATGGTCTCAGCTAAACAAGCGACGGGCGACCGAGCTGCTTGCTGAAGGCCGGATGCGTGAATCAGGCCTCGCGCAAATCGAGGCGGCAAAGGCCGACGGCAGGTGGGCCGCGGCCTATGCGCCCGCAAGCTCTGCGGAGGTCCCCTCTGACCTTCAGGATGCCCTCAACACGAATCCGCAGGCCGCGAAGTTCTTCGCGACCCTCAAAGGTGCGAACCGATACGCGATCCTCTACCGCATCTGTTCTGCCAAGCGACCGGAGACAAGAGCCAGGAAGATTGCCGAGTATGTTGCCATGCTCGAACGCGGCGAAACCATTCACGGATAGTCACCGAAGGCTCGAGCGGCGCCGATGTCTGCAAGGGGTGGAAAGCGGACATTCCGCTCACCTTGTGATAATCCAGATCAGCCAACACACTAGCCTCGGAGCCACGCTTGGAGACGGGTGCAGCGAAGCCTACGGATCGCAGACAGCCTCCACGAAGGGGCGCTTCGACTAAATCCTCCAAGAATGGATCGACCAGTTCTTGGCCCTCCCGGGAACTATGGTCCAAAATCGCACTAGAGCTTTTCGTGGTTTTCGTGGGGGTCTCCGCCGCATTTGTGGTCGATGACTACCGCGAGCTACGCAGTGAGAACGAAAGGCGGCGCGCAGTTTACCTGGCCCTGGACCGAGAACTCACGCAGATGGCGGAGACGCATGGACCTCGATTCCAGAAGGAAATGACCCTGCAGCTGAATAGCTGGGACCAGGCCATGGCTCGGGGCGAAAAACCTGTCCCTCCAACCTTTCGCCTCCCCGGAGCCGAACGGCCGCCGACCGGTGTGTGGGATGCCGCCGTGGCGACCGGTAGCATCCAACTCATCGACCCCGAGCTGTTTTACGAATTGGCCAGGTTCTACAATCGGGCGGACTCAGCGGGCATGTTGTATCAACGCTACTCCGAGGGTGCCCAAACCTACGTCTGG
>DASSFK010000092.1:0-4920 GCA_035694565.1 Sphingomicrobium sp. | reverse complement strand
TTGGCGATGTTGTTGGTCAGCGTTTCGGCGACCGTGCCGCCCGACGGATAGGACGCGTTCGAAAGCGCCTCGACGTCCGAGCCGTTCTCAAGCGCAATCTGCGCGACGTTGCGGACGAAATCCTGGAAGATCTCGTTCTTGGCGACGAAGTCCGTTTCCGAGTTCACTTCGACGACCGCGCCGCGGACACCCGCAACGGTAACACCGACGAGGCCCTCGGCAGCGGTTCGGCCAGCCTTCTTGGCGGCGGCGGCAAGGCCCTTGGCGCGCAGCCAGTCGATGGCGGCTTCCATCTCGCCATTGGTCTCGGCGAGCGCCTTCTTGCAGTCCATCATTCCGGCGCCGGTGCGCTCACGGAGTTCCTTCACGGTCGCGGCCGTAATTTCAGCCATTTCTCTTTTCCTTCCTCGCGCCCCTGCGGAGGCAGGGGCCCAGTCAGATCCAAATATAGGTACTGGGCTCCTGCTTTCGCAGGAGCGCAGGTCATGCTTCCAGCACGGCTTCCGCCGGAGGCTCGGCCATCGCGCCGATGTCTTCGCCACGGGCAGCAGCATTGCCGGTGCGGCCGTTGTTGACGGCTTCGGCAATTGCGTCCGTGTAAAGGCGGATCGCGCGGCTTGCGTCGTCGTTGCCCGGGACCGGGAACGCGATGCCGCTCGGGTCGCTGTTCGAATCGAGGATCGCGACGACCGGAATGCCAAGGACGTTGGCTTCCTTGATAGCCAGCTCTTCCTTGTTGGTGTCGACGACGAACATGATGTCGGGCAGGCCGCCCATGTCGCGGATGCCGCCCAGCGACTTCTCGAGCTTGTCGCGCTCGCGAGTCAGCTGAAGGACTTCCTTCTTGGTCAGGCCCGTGGTGTCGCCCGACAGCTGTTCCTCGAGCGTCTTCAGTCGCTTGATCGAGTTCGAAATCGTCTTCCAGTTGGTCAGCATACCGCCGAGCCAACGATGGTTGACGAAATGCTGGCCCGAAGCGCGGGCAGCTTCAGCCACGGCGTCCTGCGCCTGGCGCTTGGTGCCGACGAACAGCACTTTGCCGCCGCGCTGGACAGTTTGGGTGACGAAGTCGAGCGCGCGCGCGAACAGCGGAACGGTCTGCGAGAGGTCGATAATGTGAACGCCGTTGCGGTCGCCGAAGATGTACGGCTTCATCCGCGGGTTCCAACGGTGCGTTTGGTGGCCGAAGTGCGCTCCGGCCTCGAGCAATTGCTGCATCGTGACGACGTTAGTCGCCATAGGTTTTCTCCTTCCGGTTCTGCCTCAGCGGAGCCGTGTCACCAGCCTTACGACTGGCACCGGTATGTAAGCTCCGCCTGTGGGATGGCGGGCCAGTTAGCGGAAGGCGTTCATTGTTTCAAGGGAATAGGATCGGCTGCAAATTGCCTCTTGACGTTGAAGAACAAAACAGGAACATTGATACATCCCAGCAGCATCGGACCGATCGGAAGCGGAACAAACCAAGTCCGCTACGGTTGTGCCGCCAAACAAAGGGACGTCGTCATGATTGCACCGATCGTTACCCTCTTCTTCCTGTCGGTCATTTGGGCCGCAGCCGTAGTTTTCGCTGAAATCTTCGCACTCTCGGGGTCGCGTATCGTCGCGGCCCTGCGTGGTGAGCGGCCCGCGGTCGCCGGAACGTCGTTGATTATTCGGCCCCGGCCTTCTCGAGCACGGATGATGCGCCGCCAGCCGATGCGAGCCCGCCCGCAGCTTCGCGTCGCCGCTTGACCTGCTGGTAGGACGCGAAAGCGAATGGCAGCATCACAAGATATAGGGCTGCCACGACGAGGAGCGTGATCCACGGAGCGCGGATAAGCGCCGCGCCCAGAAGCGCCACTCCCGCCAACGCAAACAGCCGCCACCCGCTCCGTATGCGGATCGAAGACCAGCTGTAGGTCGGCAGGCTCGAGATCATCAATGAAGCAATGAACAGCGTCCAGGCCATGACGAGACCCCAGTGACGAAACAGGCCGTCACCGGTGATCAGCCAGAGGAAGATTGGAACAAAGGCCAGGCCCGCGCCCGCTGGAGCCGGAACCCCGGTGTTGAATCCCGCGGACTTGTGAGGCTGATCGTCCGCATCGATGCGAGCATTGAACCGCGCCAGGCGCAGCGCGCAGCACACAGCCAGCGCCAGCGCGGCGATCCAACCGAATCGCGGAGCCGTCTGGAGCGACCAGAGAAAGAGGATCAATGCGGGAGCCGTGCCGAAAGCGATATTGTCGCTGAGCGAATCCAGCTCGGCTCCGAACCGGCTCTGAGCCCTGAGCAGGCGGGCGATGCGGCCGTCGAAACCGTCCAGCACACCTGCGAACACGACAGCAGCCAGGGCTTTTTCCCATTCCGCGCCGATCGCCAGGCTAACGCCGGTCAGTCCGAAGCAGAGCGCAAGGAGGGTAATTGCGTTCGGGACCATCGCCCGGAACGGGATTCCGTGCCGCTCGCGCTCCTCGGCCTCGTCGATCATTGGCTGAGACCGAGCAGCTCCGGCTGAACGCCGAGTTCCGCGATCACGGTTTCGCCGGCAATTGCCCGCTGGCCAAGGAGAACTCGCGGGCCCGTGCCCGTCGGCAGATAGACGTCAACCCGGCTTCCGAAGCGGATCAGCCCAACACGCTCGCCAGCCTCGACCACGTCGCCCTCACGAACGAACGTCAGGATTCGACGGGCAACGAGACCGGCGATCTGCGTGAAGCCGATACGAACGCCTGACGCGGTCTCGACGACCACGTGCTGGCGTTCATTGTCCTCGCTCGCCTTGTCCAGGTCGGCATTCACGAACTTCCCCGGGATGTACGCGACCTTTCGAACGCGCCCACTCACCGGCGAGCGGTTAATGTGCACGTCGAACACGCTCATGAAGATGGAGACACGCGTGTATTCCGCTCCGTCCAGACCGTCGACACCTGCGACTTCGCGCGGTGCGGGAACCTTGCTGATCATCGTGATCAGGCCGTCCGCAGGGGCAATGACGAGGCTATCGCCGCGCGGAGTCGTTCGGATGGGGTCGCGGAAGAAGGCGAATACCCACGCGGTCAGGCCGACCAGCAGCCAGCCGATGAAATTCCAGTGAAGCAGGAAGGCGAACAGCGTAAGCGCGGCCGATCCGGCCGCGAACTTGCGTCCTTCGGGGTGAGTGGACGGGAAACGCCATTTCACGGTGGAGGTGGTCAGGTCGCCACCGGTCTTGTCCAAACTGGGCATGGGCGCACCTCTTAAAGAGGCTATTTGCCACGCACAACGCCGCGGTTGCCTGATCGGGACCCGCGTCCTAATGCGCCGCCAAACCCGAAAAACAGGAAGACCATGACCAAGATCAAGGTGAAGAACCCGGTCGTTGAGCTCGACGGCGACGAGATGACCCGCATCATATGGCAGTGGATCCGCGAACGGCTGATCCTGCCTTTTCTCGATGTCGACCTGCTCTACTACGACCTCGGCGTCGAGAAGCGCGACGAGACCGAGGACAAAATCACCGTCGAGGCCGCCGAAGCGATCAAGAAGCACGGCGTCGGCGTGAAGTGCGCCACGATCACTCCAGATGAAGCCCGGGTCGAGGAGTTCCACCTCAAGAAGATGTGGAAGTCGCCGAACGGCACGATCCGCAACATCCTCGGCGGTGTCGTGTTTCGCGAACCGATCGTCATTTCAAACGTTCCGCGGATCATTCCAGGCTGGACCGACCCGATCGTCGTCGGCCGTCATGCCTTCGGCGACCAATACAAGGCCACCGATTTCAAGGTCCCCGGCCCCGGCAAGCTGACCATCAAGTGGATCGGCGAGAATGGCGACGAGATCGAGCATGAGGTGTTCGATTTCCCGAGCGCCGGCGTCGCCATGGGCATGTACAATCTCGACGAGTCCATTCGCGACTTCGCCCGGGCCTGCTTTAACTATGGAATCAACCGTCGGTGGCCGGTGTACCTGTCGACCAAGAACACGATCCTCAAAGCCTATGACGGCCGCTTCAAGGATATCTTCCAGGAAATCTTCGAAAGCGACTTCAAGGCGAAGTTCGACGAGATTGGTATCGAGTACCAGCACCGTCTGATCGACGACATGGTCGCTTCCGCCCTCAAGTGGAGTGGCAAGTTCATCTGGGCCTGCAAGAATTATGACGGCGACGTCCAGTCGGACCAGGTCGCCCAGGGCTTCGGCTCGCTGGGCCTGATGACGTCAATTCTGATGACTCCGGACGGCAAGACGGTCGAGGCGGAAGCCGCCCACGGAACGGTTACCCGCCACTACCGCATGCATCAGCAGGGCAAGGCGACCTCGACCAACCCGATCGCGTCCATCTTCGCCTGGACAGGCGGCCTCAAGTTCCGCGGCAAGATCGACGAGACGCCGGATGTCATCCGCTTCGCCGAGACGCTCGAGAAGGTCTGCATTGATACGGTCGAAAGTGGCCATATGACGAAGGATCTCGCGATCCTGGTCGGCCCGGATCAGCCGTGGATGACGACCGAGCAGTTCTTCGACACGATCGTGAAGAATCTCGAGACGACTATGGCGTCTTGGGAACAGGCGCCGCAGGAGACCGAACCCGCTCGCGCCTGACCCCGAGGCCGATGATCCGGCCAGGAATGCGCCGGAGCGATGGAAAGCGGTCGAGCACGCGGATCAGTAGCGGCGCCTGCCGGATGGGTTTCGTGCCCTGAAGCAGGCGTCCAATGATCCTGTCTTGCGCGGCTTTCTGGCCACCCTGGATCACCCGGGTCGGAAACATCCGTCGCTCCTGCACCTTGGCGAGCAGGGGATTGACGTCCTTCCCTCGCGCAAGCGGGCCGGCCAGTGCGTTTGCTGCCGCTACGGCGTCCTGGATCGCGAGATTGATGCCGATCCCCCCGATCGGTGACATGGCATGCGCCGCATCGCCGATCGCGAGGAGCCCAGGCCTGTGCCAGGTGGTCAGCC
>DASSFK010000091.1:0-4885 GCA_035694565.1 Sphingomicrobium sp. | reverse complement strand
TGGCGCTTCGAACGGCCCGGGCCGTCGTTCAGGCCGAGCGGACCCTCGATGCAGGGTTCACGACCGAGCGTGACCTCGGCACGGAGGGTGCGGGCTTCGCCGACGCCGGGCTTCGCGAGGCCATCGACAAGGGCATCGTCCCCGGCCCCCGGCTGCTCGTCGCCACCAGGGCGATCGTCGCCCGCGGAGCCTATGGACCCAAGGGCTTCGAACCGGGTCTCGCGATCCCGCAGGGAGCGCAGGAAGTCGCCGGCATCGACGAAATCGTCCGCGCCGTCCGCGACCAGATCGCCGGCGGCGCCAATCTCATCAAATTCTACGCCGACTATCATTGGGGTCACGGCGAACCATCCCGCCCGACGCTTTCCGAGGCCGAGCTCACTGCAGGTATCGCCGCCGCCCACGACGCCGGGCGGATGGTGGCTGTCCATGCCACGACCCCCGAGGGAATGCGCCGGGCCATCCTCGCGGGCGCCGACACGATCGAGCACGGCTACGGCGGTACCGCGCAAATCTTCAGGCTGATGCACGACAGGAACGTGGCTCTTTGCCCGACGCTCGCGGCGTCGGAAGCCTATGCCCGCTATTTCGAGAAGTGGAGCGGCGAGGAGCCGGCGCCCGAGAGCGTTCAGGAGAACCGCCGGTCGTTCCAGCTGGCGATGAAGGCCGGCGTGGAGATTTGCATGGGCGGCGACGTCGGCGTCTACAAACACGGCGAGAATTGGCTTGAGATGGACGCGATGCGGCGTTCCGGCATGTCCGCTTCCCACGTCCTGACCGCGGCGACCTCGGGCAATGCCCGCATCTTTCACCTGACCGACCGCGGAAACGTCCGGCAAGGTCTTCTCGCCGACCTGGTCGCGGTGGAAGGCGATCCGGCCCGTGACGTCTCGGCGATCCGCAACGTGACGCTGGTCATCAAAGGCGGAAAGCTGGTCCGGGAGCGCTAACTAAGAAAGGCGCTCCAGGACTTCACCGAGATCCATCGCCACCGCGATCCTCTTGTGCCGACTCGCCTTCCCGCCGACGATCTCGACCTTGGACTTCGAGACCCCCAGAGCCCTTGCGAGCAGCTTCACGACCGCGACATTGGCCGAGCCGTCGGTCGGGGCTTCGGCCACCCGGATTTCCAGCTCCTCGCGACCGTTCGACGAAGCGCGCCAGCTGCCGATGCCGGGCTTTGCCGAGCGAGGAGTGACCTTGACTGCAAACTGGCACGGCATCCTTCAGCTTTCTTTCGCGAAGGACATTGGGCTAGGCTTTACCCGATGAGCGAGAAGCCGCCGATCCATCCGGACACAAAGCTCGTTCTGGGCGGCCGGCGCAAGGAGTGGCTTCGCGGCATGGTCAACGTGCCGGTCTCCCGCACCTCGACAATTCTGTTCGAGAGCGTCGAGGGCGCGCACCAGGCCTATCCGCCCAGCGACGGGCGTCTCAGCTACGGTCGAAACGGCACCTGGACCCAATGGTCGCTTGCCGAAGCGCTCACCGATCTCGAACCCGGCGCTGCCGGAACGAGGCTCTATCCTTCGGGATCGGCCGCGGTCGCGATCGCCCTTACGAGCGTCCTCGCGCCGGGCGACGAGCTGCTGATGGTCGACAGCGCCTATGGCCCGACGCGGCACTTCTGCGATCGTGAGCTGAAGCGCCTGGGCGTCAAAACGCATTATTATGACCCGGTGACACCACCCGAGGGGCTCGAGACGATGCTGTCGAAGAGCACCCGGGCGATCTTAATGGAAAGCCCGGGCTCGCTGACCTTCGAGGTCCAGGACGTGCCGGGCATCTGTGCAATGGCGAAGGAACGCGGGATCGCGACCTTGCTCGATAACACCTGGGCGACGTCCTATTTCTTCACCGCAATTGCCAAGGGCGTCGACCTGTCGATCCTCGCCTGCACCAAATATGTCTCCGGTCATTCCGACGTGATGATGGGCGCGGTGACTGCGGCGCCTTCGCACTGGGAACGGCTGACCCGAACCGGGCGCAGCTTCGGCCAGTACGTCAGTCCGGACGATGCCTATCTCGCGGCTCGCGGCCTGAGGACACTCGGCGTTCGCCTTCGCCAGCACGAGCTGGGGGCCGTAAGGATCGCGCATTGGCTGAAGGATCAGCCCCAGGTCGGCCGGATCCTTCATCCCGCATTCGACGAGTGCGCGGGCCATGACTTCTGGAAGCGCGACTTCACCGGCTCGTCCGGCCTCTTCTCGTTCGCGCTGAAGGGCGGCGACAAGGCCGCGCGCGACCGCCTCGTCGACAGCCTCGAGCTGTTCGGGATCGGCTATAGCTGGGGCGGTTTCGAGAGCCTCGCGATCCCGGCGGACACCGACAAGCTCCGGACCGTGGCCGAGCGCGATCACGGCGGACCACTCGTCCGTCTGCACATCGGCCTCGAGGATCCGGACGACCTCATCGCCGATCTGGCGCAGGCTCTCGCGAACTATCCCGCGGGGTGAATGCTAGCCGACGGCCGAGGACGTGGCGGCCAGGTCGTCGCCGGCGATTCCGAGACTGACGATCGCGGCGCTCGACGCACCCGTCAGCTTTCGAATGAGGGCCCTTAAGGGCTTGCGCCTGCGGCCGCCCAGGCGCGACGCTTCCCTGGAGATCCTGGGGAGATCGAGCTCCAGGGCGAGCGACCTGTAGGCTCCCTTTGGGCAGGCGATCACGAAGAAGCCCTTGCGCACCTGCTGGACGTGAAGCACGTCGAAATACGGCTCGAATTGGGCGAGCCACCAGCTCGTGCTTTCCTGAATGAGATGCGCATTTCGCCCGTCCGAAAGCGTTTTCTTCGCCGGCCCTGTGTGAATCGTCAAAAAGGCGAGCTTGCGCGAGATTGAAGCGATGTCGGAGATGACGGCGTCGAGCAATTTGGGCTCGATATGCTCAAGGACGTCGATGCACGTGACGAGCTCGGCCGGCTGCGGAGCGCCGTAGTCGGGAAAAGCCGGGTCATAAGGCTGGTAGCGGACCTGGCCGCCGTCCCTGAGCCTCAGGGCTCGCTTCAAATTGCACTTGCCGGCGCCATAGTCGGAGAGGCTGGTGCAACTGCCGAGCCGAAGGAGCGCCCGGACGACCGGCGCGAAGGACAGGGACGCGACTCCATATTTCGGGTTCTTGTGCAGCTCCTGCTGCTCAGCCCGGTATTCGTCCGAAATCACTGTCGCCATGTCGAAATGTCTTCCCGCTCGACCCGTATTTACGCTGCCCCCAAAGCCCCGTCCATGCGGTCAGTCCATGGCCATCTGAGGGCGCTCGCCGCTCCGGCTTCCGCGCTTCATCAGGAGCAGCAGCGGAAGCACTGCGAACGTTACCAGCATCATCAGCTTGAAGTCGTCGAGATAGGCGATGAACAAAGCCTGCCTCGTCGCTTCGGCATTGATGAGGGCGATCGCGGTCGAGCCTTGCGGAGCGATGGTCTGAAGCAGGGTCGGGTCGACCGTCGGGATCGTCTGCTCGGTGATCTTGCTGGCGATGTCGGCGTGGGCAACCTGGGTCATCCGGACGAGCTGGGCGCTGACGACGGAAATCCCGATCGAGCCGCCGATATTGCGCGAGAGGTTGAGAAGCGCGGCAGCGGTGGTCCGCATCTTCGGAGCAAGGGTCTCAAACGCGAGGCTCTGGAGTGGAACGAAGATGAGGCCGAGGCCGAGGCCCTGGACCACACCGCTGACGATCACCGGTCTCGACGGCTGGTCGATCGCGAAGCCCGTCATCATCCACAGCGAGACGCCCATCAGCGCGACGCCGGCGCCGACCAGCAGCCGGGCGTCCATCCTGCCGGTGAGGCGGCCGGCAAGAAGCATGGAAATGAGCGTGCCGACGCCCCGCGGCGCAGTCAGAAAGCCCGACTGGAGAACCGAATAGCCGTAGAGGTTCTGAAGCAGCGGCGGGAGCAGCGCGAGACCGGCAAGGAGCAAAACTCCGGTCACCGCCATGAACGCCATTCCGGTCGCGAAATTGCGGTCTTTGAACATGTCGCGGTCGAACAACGGGTGTTTGGTCGTAACCATGTGCACCAGGAACATCCACGCGGCGGCGATCGCCAGGCCCAGCTCGGTGCGGATCTCCCAGCTCGACAGCCAGTCCTCCTGCTGCCCTCGGTCAAGGAACAGCTGGAGCGCGCCGAGCGCGATCGCGAGCAGGGCAAAGCCGAACATGTCGAATTTGCGCTCGTGCGTATCGGTCTTCGGCATGAAACGAAGCATCACCAGAGCGCAGATGACGCCGACGGGGAGGTTGACGAGAAAGACCCAGCGCCAGTTGTAATTGTCGGTTAGCCAGCCGCCGAGCACGGGCCCGAGGATCGGCCCGATCATAACTCCGCCGCCGAACAGGGCCATCGCCTGGCCGTGCTTCTCGCGCGGGTTGATGTCGAAGAGCGTGGCCTGGGCGAGCGGGACGATGAACGCTCCGCTGACCCCCTGAAAGGCTCGGAAGATCACCATTTCGGACAACGACACCGCCGAAGCGCAGAGGACCGACGCAACAGTGAAGCCGACGACGCTGATCAGGAGCAGGCGCTTGCGCCCGACCTTGTCGGCGAGCCAGCCGCTGATCGGGAGGGCGATGGCCGAGGCGACGATATAGCTCGTCAGGACCCAGTTGATCTGGTCCTGCGATGCACTGAGGTCCGCGGCCATGTGCGGGAGCGCAACGTTGGCGATCGTCGTGTCGAGCACCTGCAGCAACACCGCCATCATCACTCCGATGGTGACGATCATCCTCTGCCCCGCGGACAGCGGGTGCGTTGCGACGTTTGCCGGAGTATCGGCCAAGCTCAGCTAGCCTATTTGTCGAGGTAGACGGTGACGGTCGACGACAGGCCGGCAATCATCGGCTTCGAGGGGTTGCCGTCGAAGGCGATGCGCACGGGCACGCGCTG
>DASSFK010000090.1:0-4491 GCA_035694565.1 Sphingomicrobium sp. | reverse complement strand
TGGCGCTGAACATGATGCTTTCTCCGCTGACGGCCTGGGCGGCCGATACCGTGCCGGACGAGCAGAAGGGCTTGCTCGGTGGATGGCTTGCCGCGGGACCGCCGATCGGCGCTCTTGCCGGAGTCCTCGCGACACTTCCCGTCTTTGACCGGGACTGGATGCAATTGAGCATCGTCTGCGTGCTGATTGTGGCGCTGACCGCGCCCTTATTGTTGTTGAAGCCTTCCGACACCCCCCATCCGCTGACGCAGCAACGCCGTGACCCGGTCCAGCTCCGGCTGGATTTCGGCCTGCTCTGGCTGGCCCGGCTGATCGTCCAGGTCGCAGGCGCCGTCCTGTTCGCCTTCCTTCTGTTCTATTTCAAGCAGCTGCCGGAAGCAGTGTCGCAGTCGCAAGTCGCGCTGCTGTCCGCAGTCACGCTGACGATCGCCTTCCCGGTCACGATCGGCATGGGCCGGCTCTCCGACCGGCTCGGGCGGAGAAAGCCCTTTCTCGTCGCCGCGGTCATTTCCGCCGCGCTTGGCCTGCTGGTCATGGCTTCGAAGGCGGATAATTCAGTCGCGATGATCGGCTACGCCTTGTTCGAATGCAGCATCGCAATCTTCCTCTCGCTTCATTCGGCCTATGCGATGCAGGTCCTGCCCTCGCCATCGCGGCGCGGACGCGACATGGGCGTCCTCAATCTTACGAACACCTTCCCCAGTCTGATCGCTCCGCTGCTGGCCGTCTGGCTGGTCCCGGGCCACGGCTTCGTCTTGCTGCTCTGCGTTCTTGCGGGGCTGATGGCGCTCGCGTCCGTCTGCCTGCTTCTGGTGCAAACCGACAAGAAGGACGCTACCCGGATGGTCCCGAATTCGGATCCCACCAATAGTTCACCAGCACGTTGAAGCGGTCGAGGGCTTCCACATGGTGGAACCAGTCGCGGGGGATGAAGATCGCATCCCCTGGAACGAGCTCTGCCTCCAGCGCCTTGTCGAGCGCCGATGCGAAAAGCGGATAGCGATCGAGGTCCGGCGCCGACACATGGACCATGCTCACCGGCGTTCCGGCAGGTGTGGGGTGAGCTGGGCCCATATACAGCTCGGCCTCGGCTTCCGGCGGGAAGAGGGTGAACCGACGGCGCCCCGCCGCCACCACGGCGACATTGTGGGTAGGATCATTGTGGGTTGCGACCTTGGCGGCGTTTCCGATCCACAGGCGTGGCTCCGCGGTGGACGGCGCGAAGGGCATCGGGTGCGATCTTGCAAAGCTCGGGACGTGGCGCTCGGCAGCCAAGCCTTGCGCGACCATTGCGTAGGGCCGATCGGCGGCTGCCTGTTCGCGCAATGCCGCGAGGAAGACCGCCAGGCTCGCTCGTCCGCGGACGAAGTTCAACGCCTTGCCGTCGCCGGTATAGTGGAATCTCCCTTCCTCCGTCGGATCGGCGCGCAGGATCTCGACAGGCGCGTCGGACGCCTGGGCCGACAGCATGGCCATGCAGCGCCCGACATCCTGCGTGGCGCCGATGACCAGCGGCCAGCTTGCCGCCATTGCGCGAATCACGACCGGCCGGCCGCCCGGCACAATCTGGCTTTGAAATTCCTGCGGGGTCGGGAGGGGCAGTTCCGTGGCCGGTCGCATACGGTCAGTGAGACAGGCACGAGCAGTCCAAGACAAGCGCAAATATTGTCGTTCGGCTCAACCATCGCCAATCTGTGCCCGTGAACCCGCGTCGATCAACCATCGATGACGTCGCGAGGGCGGCAGGAGTCGCCCGCGTGACCGTGTCGCGCGTGCTCAACAATGAGCAGAATGTCCGCGCCGAGACTCGCGAGAAGGTGCAGCGCGCGGTCGAGGAGCTCGGCTATTCGGTCAACCAGCAGGCGCGGGCCCTCGCCAGCGGCGCCGTACGAACGATCCTGCTCATTCACTCGCACGACCCCGAGCGGGAACCGAACAGCTACTATCATTCGGGACTTGAGCTTGGAGCCCTGCGCGCCTGTTCGGCACTTGGGTTCGACCTTGTCACCCGCGCGGTCGATCCCCACCGGGAAGACCGGAGGCACCTGATCTCGTCGATCATTGAGCGCGAGCGCCCGGCTGGGATCGTTCTTCCGCCGCCGCTTTCGGACGACATCAGGCTTCTCGCCGCGATGAAGAGAGCCGGGGTCCGAGTGGCCGCGGTCTCCGCGGGTGAACAGGGGCGCGCCGTTGTTTCGTCGGCCGGGATGGACGAGCGCGCGGGCGGCCAGGCCCTGGGCGAGTATCTGGCGTCTTTGGGCCATCGCAGGATCGCATTCATCAAGGGGCCGGAAGACCATCTGGCGGCGGCGCTTCGTTATGACGGCTTCATGGACGCTCTTCGCGAATCGGGTGTTTACGACGACCCCTGCACGGCGACTGGGGATTTCACCTTCAAGTCCGGGGTGGAGGCGACCGAGAACCTGCTTCGTGAATGCGACGGCTTCACCGCTCTGGCCTGCGCCAATGACGACATGGCTGCAGGCGCGATGCTCGCTCTCCATCGGGCCCGCCGCGACATTCCGGGGGACGTTTCGGTAACCGGCTTCGACGACACGCCCATGTCCGAAATCGTCTGGCCCCCGCTCACCACGATCAGGCAGCCGATCAAGGACATCGCCGAACGAGCCGTGCACATGCTGGTCGAAAGCGCTCCGGGCAACGGCCACGTCATCTTCGAAGCGCTGCCTCACGAGCTGGTCGTCCGCGAATCCACTGCGGCTCCTCGGCCACAGTCACAAGCTTGACATGAGCGGACCTTTGACGCACCAAAATGGAAGCGCTTCCATGAGGGGTCTTGGAAGCAGGGGTCGTCTGCGCGCGGATCGGCCCCGAACAGGGGAGAGAATAGTTGGCCGAATCTTCGTTGAAGTTTCGCCGTGCCGTTTTGCTGGCAGGCACGTCGCTTTTGCTCGGGGCGACCACGACCACTGCGTTCGCTCAGGACGCGCCAACCGCAGAACAAGATGCGAAGACCGCCGCCGAACAGGCCGCGGCCGCGCAAAAGGCCGCTGACGAAGCGAGCAAGCAGGCCGCGGCGGCCCAGCAGGACCAGGACGTCGCGCCGACTCCGGGCGACGCTGAGGTGGCCCCTCCATCGAACGGCGAAATCGTCGTCACCGGCATTCGTCGAAGCATCCAGACCTCGCTCGACACGAAACGTCGCAATCAGGGCATCGTCGAAGCGGTCTCGGCCGAAGACATCGGCAAACTGCCGGATATTTCCATTGCCGAATCGATCGCCCGCCTTCCGGGCCTTGCGGCGCAGCGCGTTGGCGGACGCGCGCAGTCCATCTCCATTCGCGGCCTTGCGCCCGACTTTACCACGACCCTCCTCAACGGCCGTCAGCAGGCGAGCTCCGGCGACAACCGCGCGGTCGAGTTCGACCAGTACCCCTCGGAGCTTCTGGCAAGCGTCGTCATCTACAAGACGCCCGATGCCAACATCGCCGGCTTTGGTCTTTCCGGTACGGCCGACCTTCGGACCGTCCGACCACTCGATTTCAAGGAGCGGACGGTCGCGCTCAACGTTCGCGGTGAGGTCAACACCGGCAAGCAGCTGAATGCGGACGTCGGCAATTGGGGTGGCCGTGCGTCGGTCAGCTACATCGACAAGATCACTCCGGAATTGGGCGTTGCAGTTGGCATCGCTTACCTCAATTCACCGTCGCAGACCCGTCACACGAGCGTCTACAATTACGAGCAATTCTGTCCAGGCGGAGAGGATTGGTGCACCTTCCTTCGGGATCAGATTTCGCCTGATAGCGCGGACCTCGCATTCTTCCCGACGGGCCAGGAAATCTTTGCGCGATCGAAGACCAACAAGCGCCTTGCCGGAATCGGCATCATCGAATGGGAGCCGAGCGACCGCGTTCATACGATCGTCGACCTCTACTATTCGCGCTTCAAGCAGCGCGAGACGATGCGCGGAGCGCAATGGTTCGACAATCTTTGGGTCGACAACACCAACTACACGAACGTCGAGACGGCGGACCATAACGGCGCCCTGGTGGGGATCAGGGGCACGGCCACCAACATCGCTCCGCAGCTTCGCAACGATTACAACAAGCGCGACGACCGGCTGTTTTCCGCCGGATTGAACAACGAGTTCACGATCAACGACCAGCTCAAGTTCATCGCCGACCTCAGCTACTCGCGCAACAAGCGCGTCGAGAGCGTGACCGAGACCTATGCTGGGTTCGGCTGCGATCCCCACAATATTACGCCCGGACCCGACTGCGTCACTGCCGCCGTGCAGAACGACAATCGGGAGTTCGATACGATCAGCTGGGACGTTAGCGACAACATCGACGGCGGCGGCTTCCCGCAATATTCGGAAGGCCTGGACTATGGCGATGTTACCCATGTCTCGCTCGGCGACCGCGCGCCCTGGGGCGGCTGGGGACATGACGGCCTGACCAAGGAGCCGCACGTCAAGGAGCAGGTCTATTCGGCTGACGGTGGACTTCGCTACGAGCCGGTCGGAAGCGC
>DASSFK010000089.1:0-4646 GCA_035694565.1 Sphingomicrobium sp. | reverse complement strand
GCGTGGCAACCGATCATCAGCGATGACGGGAAAGGCCAGGGCTGGCTCGCGGTGTAGCTTACGTCGGCGACCTTGATCCCCGCTTCCTCGTGGAGTTCGCGGGCGACTGCGGCTTCGATCGATTCGCCGGGCTCCAGGAATCCCGCAAGCGCGGAATAGCGGCCGGGCGGATACTGCGGCTGACGACCGAGGAGAAGCCGGCCTTCGTGCTCGGCGAGCATGATCACGACCGGGTCGACGCGCGGGAAATGCTGGGCGGAGCATTCCGGGCAGACGCGCGACCAGCCGCCGCGCTCGATTTGGGTGCCCGCTCCGCAATTGGCGCAGAAGCGATGCCGGGAATGCCACCAGGCGAGGCTGAGGGCGGCGGCGAACAGGGGAGCTTCCTCGAAAGACAGGGCTCCGATCGTGTCGAACGCCGCTCGCGCATTGGCGTGAGGCTGCTCGCTCGCGGAGAACCGCGGCCGGCCGTCCTTCATCCCAAGGAACAGTTCGGACGAGGTCGCGAGCGTCCATTCCAGCCTGCCGTCCGCTCCCACCGCTGGAAGGCCGTCCCGCCACATGAGCTGCAGGCCGTCGTTCCTGGAGATGACCTCCGCGAGCCGGGCCGGATCGACGCGAACCTGGTCCGCGCGATCAATTCCGGGTCCTGAGAAAAAGGGCTCAGGCCGCAAGTGCGCTCCTGGATGAGAGGACCGATTCCACGGCGCGCCGGTACAATGTCGGAAAGCCGGCGTCGATGGGGCCCTCGAGGCTGTGCCACCAGCCTTCGCCGGCCGGAACATCGAAGGCAACGACCGCCAGCTCCAGCCGGAAATGGGTGAAGACGTGATGAACCCGGCCGAGCAGGGGACCCGCGGGCTGGGGCGCATCGGTCCATTCCGGGCCCGGAAGCGCCGCCATTCCACCGAGCATTCCCTTCGCCGGTCGCCGCACCAGCCAGATGCATCCATTCTGCTCGGTCCAGTGAGCGATTCCATATCGCGTCGGCCGAACCGCCTTTCGCCTTGGAGCGGGGAAGCGCTCGGGCTCGAGCGAGGCCGAAGCGATGCAGCCGTCCTGAAGCGGACACGAAGCGCAGTCCGGCGCCCTTGGACGACAGATGGTCGCGCCGAGATCCATCATCGCCTGGGCGAAATCGCCCGCGCGCTCGTCGGGCGTGATTGCGTCCAGCAGTTCGCGAAGGCGGCGCTTCGTCTCGGCCAATGGGCGCTCGATCCCGTTCAGTCGCGCAACGACCCGCTCAACATTGGTGTCCATCACGAGTGCCCGGCGCCCGAACGCGATCGCCGCGATCGCGGCCGCCGTGTAGGTTCCGATCCCGGGCAGTTTCAGAAGTTCGGGCTCGGTGTCCGGAAATCCGCCGCGAGCCGCCACCTTGCGGGCACAAAGGATGAGATTTCGAGCGCGGGCGTAATAGCCGAGCCCGGCCCATTCGGAGAGCACGTCCTCGTCTCTGGCGGCCGCCAGGGCATCGACCGTCGGCCACTTTTGAAGGAATCGCTCGAAGCGCGGAACGACCGCGGCGACCGTCGTTTGCTGGAGCATGATCTCGCTCAGCCACACGCGGTACGGGTCCGGCGCCTTTTCACCCGGCATCGCCCGCCAGGGAAGGCGGCGCGCGTTATCCACATAATGTTGGAGCAACCGGTTGGCGGGCACAGTTTCCCTATGGCATGACCGTCCCCAATGGCGAAGCCCAAGTCACCAAGGACGAAGCACAAAGCCGAGGACTCGCCGCGAAGCGGACGGGCCCGGGCGGCCGGCGAGCTGGTGGGCGAAATCGGCGGAGTGGCTTTCCGCCGCTTCGGCTTCGTTCAAAGTGCGATCGTCAGCCGCTGGAGCGAGATCGTCGGCGAACGCTACGCCAAGGTCTCCTCGCCCGAATCGATCCGCTTCCCGATGGGCAAGAAGTCGGGCGGAGTGCTGACCCTTCTCGTCGAGGGCGCCCATTCACCTTTGCTTCAGCATCTCGCGCCACTGATCATCGAGCGCGTGAACCGCTTCTTTGGATATGTGGCCGTGAACAGGGTCGTCTTCCGGCAGGGCAAGCCTTCGGCTCCCAGGCCGAAGCCGGTTCGGCCCCAGTCGCGCCCCGTCTCCAAGGAACTCGGCGAGGGTCTTCGCCAGATCGCGGATCCCGAGCTTCGCGCATGCCTTGAATCGCTTGCCGCAAAAATTTCCGGTACGAGCGGCGCGCCGACGGTCGATGCGGTCGCCGACACCCCCATTCCCGTCACCTTTCGGAGTGAACGATGAAGTCAGCCTACGTCATGCTCGCCGCCGCGGCGATCTTCGCCAGCGCGGCCTGCAACGCGGAAAAAGGAACCAACGCCAGCACCGGCAAGGAGCCGATCAAGGCGATCAAGGCGCCGAACGGCGACTGGACCAAGCTGGTCAGCCGAACCGACGCCGGCGGCTATGTCATGGGCAATCCGAATGCCGACGTGAAGCTGGTCGAGTTCGGCTCGATGAGCTGCCCGCACTGCGCCGAGTTCGACGAGAAGGGCTCCGAGACACTCATCAACAAATATGTGAAGACCGGCCGGGTCAGCTACGAGTTCCGCAACTTCGTCCGCGATCCTCTCGATCTTACGATCTCGTTGATCACCCGTTGCGCCGGCCCCGACCGGTTCTTCCAGCTGACGCATGAAGCATATGGAAGCCAGCGGCAGTTCTTCGAGACGCTCCAGGCGGCTCCCGCCGACAAGCTGCAGGCCCTGCAGGCGGACCAGGGAGCGACGGCGTTCGCGGAATATGCGCGCCTGTCAGGCCTTCAGCAGTGGGCTGCGCAGCGCGGCCTGCCGTCGGCCAAGAGCAGCGTCTGCCTGGCCAACCAGCAGGACATCGATCAGCTCGTTCAGATGAACGGCGATACGACAACTCAATATCCGGAGTTTTCGGGAACGCCGTCGTTCACCATCAACGGCAAGATGCTCGAGAAGACGGCGACCTGGGACACGCTGGAGCCGCAGCTTCGCGACGCGCTCGGCAGCTAGCCGTGGCATAGGGTGGGGAGTACGAATTGCGCATCCGCCGGCTGAAACTCAGCGGCTTCAAGAGCTTCGTCGAGTCGTCGGAGCTCCGGATCGAACCGGGCCTGACCGGCGTGGTCGGACCGAACGGATGCGGCAAATCCAACCTCCTCGAAGCCATCCGCTGGGTGATGGGCGAAGGCAGTCCGAAGTCGCTTCGCGGCGGCGGGATGGACGACGTCATCTTTGCCGGCACGGCCACGCGTCCGCCGCGCGATTTCGCCGAAGTCTCGATCCTTCTCGAGCGCCACGGCGGTGACGAAAGCGGGCCGCTGGGCGAGAGCGAGGTTACCCGCCGGATCGAACGCGGCGCCGGCTCGGCATACCGGATCGACGGTCGCGACGTTCGCGCAAAGGACGTTTCGCTGCTTTTCGCCGACGCCGCGACCGGCGCCCATTCGCCGGCGCTCGTCAGTCAGGGCAAGGTCGGTTCGATCATCGCCGCCAAGCCGACCGAGCGGCGGCTGCTGCTGGAAGAGGCGGCAGGCATTTCGGGCCTCCACGCGCGCCGCAAGGATGCCGAGCAGAAGCTTCGCGCGACGGAAGCGAACCTCACTCGGCTCGCGGAGATGCTGTCGGATCAGGAGCAGCGCGCCGCGCAGCTAAGGCGGCAGGCCCGGGCAGCCGAGCGTTATCGCTTGCTCTCCGACAAGATCCGCTCGGCCGAGGCGCGGCTGGTCCATGCCCGCTGGGTCGAGGCCGATCGGGCGGCGACGGCGGCAACCCAGGACGCCCGCGCCGCCGAGGGCCAGGTCGCCGAGCTTCAGGGCGTCATGGCCAATGCCCAGCAGGCGCAGGACCGCTCGACGGCGCTCCTCAACCAGCGGCGGCACGAACTGGCCGACGCTCGCGAACGCGCGACCGGGCTGGCCCACGAGCTTGCGACAACCCGGGCTCGGCGCGACACCGTCGTTCGAAGGCTCGCGGAGCTCGATCGACTGGATTTGGCGCTGGCGTCGGACGTCGAGCGCGAGGAAGCCCTTCGAAACGATGCCGAGGCGCGGATTGCCGAGCTGGAAGCGGAGCGGGCGGCGATCGAGCATCGATTGTCCGATGACGAAGCCCAGTCGGCGCGGATCGGCCGCGAGCTGGCCGATTTCGAGGCCAGGTCGCGTGAGGCGGAGGCGGCGCTCGCCGATCTGCTGACCCGGCAAGCCGCGATGCGCGCTGAGCGCAGGGTCGCGGAGGCGGCGTTGGAGGCGGCCCGGGCCCAGGTCGAGCGGACCGAGCAGGAGAAGCAAAGGCTCGCGGCCCAGCTCGAAGCTTTGGGATCGGGGTCGAGCGAGGAGGCCGCCCGCGGCGAGGCGTTGAAGCGGGCCGAAGCCGGGAAGGCGGCGCAGGCCACTGCCGAGCGGAAGCTCGAAGCGGCCGAGCAGGAGCGCTCTTCCGCTGCCGAGCGCCGCGATACGGCGGAGAGCGGACTGGCCGCCGCACGCGCGGCCCTTTCGGCGGCACGCGCCGAAGCGCAGGCGCTCGAAAGGGCGCTCCAGCATGGCGGCGGTTCGGCGATCGAGAGTCTGTCGGCGGACGCCGGCTACGAACGGGCATTGGCGGCCGCCCTTGGTGAAGATGTCGACGCCTCGATCGGCGGCGACGGGCCGCGTCGCTGGA
>DASSFK010000088.1:0-2543 GCA_035694565.1 Sphingomicrobium sp. | reverse complement strand
ATGAGCGACGGCGACCTTTGTCGGGGGATGCTGCTGGGCAGTCTCGATCAGCCTGTGCAACTTTTCGTGAGTATTGCGGCCCACGGGGGCCTCCGCCTCGAGCACCGCCATGGGGGTCTCCTGAAGGTCGCCAGCCGGACGTCCTGGCGGCGCATGCAACGGGTCCGGAACTGAACGCGACAATAAGCGGTGGCCCCCTACGGTTAATCGGGATATCCCCTGAACACGCTGCGAGAATCCACCACCGCCGAATTTTAGGCGAGGGTTTCCTCAGCATTTGGATGTGCCTGCTTAGGGGTTCGTCCTGATATCGCGCATCCGCCCGAAATCTAAGCTTGGCGACGTTGCGAGCGGACTTCGTCCCGGTGCCTAGGGCGCCGCCCGATGTCCCTCAGATTCGCCTCGGGAGGGCACGATGGACGGCCACGACGCAATGTTCACCTATCCGGAACTCGATTTCACCGATCCGCCGGCGGGCGCCGACCGGCGCACCTTCATGATGCGGAGCGCCATGGCTGTCGCGGTCAGCGCGCTCGGCGGAACTGTGAATCCGCTGTGGGCGCAGGCTCCAGCGGGGAAGCCGCTTGGCGGCGGGGACGTTGATCCCAACCTCGACGTTGTAAAGAAGACCAAGGGGCCGGTGATGACCCTGGTCGATGAATTCTACAAAGTGGGTCCGGGGCCGTCCTCATCGCACACGATCGGCCCGATGCGGATCACCTATGACTTCTACCAGCGCGCTTCGAAGCTGCCTGCCGATCAGCTGGCACAGGCCACCGCTCTCAAGGTGCACCTGTTCGGAAGCCTGAGTGCGACCGGCAAGGGCCATGGTACGGAGCGCGCCGCTCTCGCCGGTCTCGCTGGCTACGAGCCGGCGACGATCGATCCGGCGATCCTCGATGACCTTGTCGTCCATCCGGACAAGCAGTTCCCGGTGAAGCTTGGATCCAAGACGATCAATGTCTCGCTCAAGGACATCATCTACGACGCGCCAAAGGGCGAGTTCCATCACCCGAACACCATGACTGCCAAGCTCATGGCGGGGGACAAGGTCCTGCTCGAGCAGGAATATTATTCGGTCGGCGGGGGCTTTATCGAATGGAAGGGCTACACTCCGCCGAAGAAGAACCCGCCGAAATATCCCTATTCGACGATGAAGGAAGTGCTCGACTACACCAAGCGCGACAACATCACGCTGGCGCAACTGGCATACGCGAACGAGCTGGCGATTTCCGGCCGCGACAAGGCCGAGATCGACGCGTTTCTCGACAAGATCCTCGGCGCGATGCGCGCGACCGTCAAAACGGGCCTCAATGCGCCGGCTGCTACCCTGCCTGGACCGATCAAGCTCAAGACCAAGGCGGGCGACGTCTACAAGAACGCGATGGCGGAACCCATGCCCGCCCGGAAGGGCATCGGCCTGGTATCTGCTGCAGCTCTCGCGGGCTCGGAAGAAAATGCGCGGGGCCATCTCGTGATTACCGCTCCAACCGGCGGTTCGGCCGGCGTCATGCCCGCAATCATCTACTCGCTCGGGCCGGGAATGGCGGGCAAGTCGGACCAGAAGCTCCGCGAGGCGCTGCTTGCCGGTGCCATCATCGGTTATCTCTGCAAGCACAACGCGACACTGTCGGCCGCGGAAGGTGGCTGCCAGGCGGAGATCGGCGTGGCCTCCGGCATGGGCGGTGCGGCGATTGCAGCGGCACATGATGCGCCGGCGCAGATCGCAGCCAATGCGGCTGGGGCAGCGCTCGAGCACCATCTTGGAATGACCTGTGACCCGGTCGCCGGCTTCGTGCAGATACCGTGCATTGAGCGCTGCGCGTTCGGTGCGGTGAAGGCCTGGACCGGTTACCTCATCGCCAGCAACGAGATTCCGGAAAATCGACGCGTCGACGTCGACACCGTGATTACGGCGCTGGCCGAAACGGCCAAGGACATGAATCCGAAATACAAGGAGACGTCGGAAGCGGGCCTCGCCCAAGCCCTCGTCCTCTGCTGAGGTCAGAGTGACAGCGTCAGCCGACGGGTCGACGACTGCGAGGGCGGCAAGCCAAGCGGTCACGCTCGCCTGGCTGCTGACGGCAGTCTTCTATTTCTACCAGTATGCCATGCGCTCGGCGCCGGCGGTGATGATGCCGGACCTGACTGAAGCGTTCGGCATGACCGCCGTCGGCATCGCTTCGCTGGTTGGCCTGTTCTACTGGGGGTATGCTCCCTTCAGCCTGGTCGCCGGAGTGGCGATGGACCAGGTCGGCCCTCGCGCGGTGGTGCCTCTCGGTGCGGCATCTGTCGCGATCGGAGCGATCCTGTTTTCGTTGGGCGATCCAACGCTCGGAAGCATTGGACGATTCATGCAGGGCGCCGGCGGCGTCTTCGCGCTGATTGGCGCCATCTATCTGGTGAGCACCTACATGCCGGCGTCGCGAGCGGCGACCATGATCGGCCTGACGCAGATGTTCGGGATGGCCGGCGGCTCGGCCGGGCAGTTCGTCGTCGGTCCGGTGATCGCATCCGGAGTCGCGTGGGACAGCTTTTGGCTG
>DASSFK010000087.1:0-5940 GCA_035694565.1 Sphingomicrobium sp. | reverse complement strand
CATGCGCTCGAACAGGGTTCCGGTCTCACGGACCTTCGGCTTCTCCTCGGTCGGAGCGGCCTCGGCCGTGATCTCGTCCTCGTCGGCCGGCGGAGCGATCGGCGCCGAGCCGACCGGAGCGGTCAGGACATCGTCGCTCTCGAGCAGGAGCTCGTCGCCATCCTCGATCTCTTCGGTGAGCTCGAGAGTCTCTTCCTCGGCCTCATCTTGCATCACCGGCGCCGCCTCCTGGGCGGTGACGGCCGGCTTGGCCGCGACTGGAGTGGCCGTCGTCGTGCGCGGGAAGGCGAACACCTTGCCCGGCTGCGGCTGCGCGGACGTTTCCGCTTCGATGCCGGTGGCGACGACGGAAACCCGGATCTTGCCGTCGAGGTCGTTGTTGAACGCCGAACCCCAGATGATGTTGGCGTCGGGGTCGACCAGCTCCTTGATGTGGCTGGCGGCCTCGTCGACCTCCATCAGGCGCATGTCCTCGCCGCCGGTGATCGAGATGATGACGCCCTTGGCGCCCTTCATGCTGACGCCGTCGAGAAGCGGGTTCGAGATCGCCTTCTCGGCGGCTTCGATCGCGCGGTTGTCGCCCGACGCTTCGCCGGTTCCCATCATCGCCTTGCCCATCTCGCCCATCACCGAGCGGACGTCGGCGAAATCGAGGTTGATGAGGCCCGGCATGACCATCAGGTCGGTAATTCCGCGAACGCCCTGCTGGAGGACCTCGTCGGCCATCTCGAACGCTTCCTTGAAGGTCGTTTCGGAATTGGCGAGACGGAACAGGTTCTGGTTCGGGATGACGATGAGCGTGTCGACGTGCTGCTGAAGCTCCTCGATGCCGCTGTCGGCGGAGCGGCCGCGGCGGGCGCCTTCGAAGGCGAACGGCTTGGTCACCACGCCGACGGTCAGGATGCCGCGGTCGCGGGCGGCCTTGGCGATGACCGGAGCGGCGCCGGTGCCGGTGCCGCCGCCCATGCCGGCGGCGATGAAGCACATGTGCGAGCCTTCGAGAGCGCGCTCGATGTCCTCGAGCGTCTCTTCGGCAGCGGCACGGCCGATCTCCGGCCGGGAACCCGCGCCGAGGCCCTGGGTGATCTTGAGGCCAAGCTGGATCCGGCGGTCCGCCGTCGAGGCGTTCAGCGCCTGCGCGTCCGTGTTGGCGACGATGAAATCGACGCCCTGCACGTCCGCGCGCATCATGTTGGCTACGGCGTTGCCACCGGCGCCGCCGACGCCAATGACGCTGATCCGGGGTCGAAGTTCGTCAACTTCGGGCCGGATGAAATCGATGCTCATGGGTAAAACCCCCTTCAAGCGCCGCTAGCGCGTTGATCCTCCACCGCGAATCTTCTGAATCATCACGAGTCTCAAGCCAAGCGAAAAAGTTAACGCGAGACGAAAAAGTGCAATTCGCGTGTCTCGAAAGACTCAACTCGGCGACGGTTGTTCCTCGCCCAGGTCGAGCTGTTTGATTTTGGGGACGCCTATCGCCCACCAGGCCGCTCCGAAAGCGGCGATCGCGGCGGTCAGGATGAACGCGCTGTCATAGCCCGCCCGCTGGACGACGATGCCGGTGACGATCGGCCCGATGATCCCGGACAGATTGCCGATCGCGTTCTGGACCCCGACCCAGGTTCCCGATGCCCGCGGACCGGCGAACATCTGGGCGACGGCGTAGAGGTTGAGCGACAGCGACGCCGAAGCCGCGCCGGCGAGTGAGAGCAGGATTCCGATCGTGACGGCGTCCCTCGCGAAAGCCAGCCCGAGGATCGCGCCCGCCGCCGTCGACTGGCTGGCGACCATCATCCAGCGTCGGCAGGCCGCTTCGGACCGGCCCGAGCGGGTCCACCAATCGGAAAAGTGACCGAAGGAAAGGGCGCAGGCACCCTGGACCGCGTAACCGAGGGTCGCGAGTATCGTCATCTCGCCGATGCTGAAGCCCCGCGACCGGGTCAGGAACAGGGGCAGCCAGGCGAGCAGGAAGTAGAAGCAGTAATTGCCCAGAGCGTGGACGATCGACATCGACCACAGGGGCCATTTCGTCATCAGCAGGCCGAGCGGAACGCGCTGCCCTTCATCGCGATAGCCGGTCGTCGGCAGGCTTCGGACCGTCTGCCGCCAGGGCAGCAGCCAGACCAGAGTGACAATTCCGAAGATGAGGAAGATCGCCTGCCAGCCGAGGCTCTGAAGGATCAGCCCGCCGGCGAGCGTTCCGGCGGCGGGGCCGAGCGCGATCCCGGTCGCCACCGATGCGTTGGCGACGCCCCTCCGCTCCGGAGGAACGTGCCGGGCGATGATCTTCGAGCTTCCCGGGAAGGAAATGCTCTCGCCGACGCCGAGCATGATGCGGAGAAGCAGGAGAGAAAGGAAGCCGCCCGCAAAACCCATCAGAAACGTGCTCCCGGCCCAGAGCAGGATTCCGGCGGCCATCAGCTTGTAGACGGAGAAACGGTCGCACAGCCAGCCGGCGAACAGCTGCACCGGCGCGTAGATCCAGAAGAAGGCCGAGAAAGCGACGCCATAGGCTTCCTCGGAAAGGCCGAGGTCCGACTTCATCAGCGGAGCGGCGATTCCGATCGCGCCGCGATCGACGTAGTTGAGGAAGACGGCGGCGCCGATGAGGAAAACCAGGGCGCCGGCGCTCGCCGACCGCGATCCAGCAATCGTCGCCATTCGTCCCCTCCCCCAAAGGGCGGTGCTAGAGCCCGCCCCTCATCGCGGCAATCAGCCTGCCCATCATCCCGCTCGCCTGCTTCTTTTGCATGTTCTTGTCGGCCGCAAGCTCGCGGATGTCGGTCTTGCGCGACGAGGCGAGGCAGGCAAGGCCGACCAGGGTCGAGAAAGCCGGACCGCTATGGGCGTCCGGAAGACCGGTCAGCTGCCTGGGCCGGCCGACCCGGACCGAGCGGCCGAGCACGCCCTGCATATAGTCGGCGATGTTCTTCAGCTCCGCGCCGCCGCCGGTGAGAACGACCTGCCGGCCAACGGGACCGGTGAAGCCGAGGCTTTTCAGCGCGTCGTCGATCCTCGCCGTCAGTTCCTCGACGCGCTGGCGGATGACGGTCATCAGCTGGGCGCGAGTGATCCGGAGCGGTTCGACGCCCTCTTCCGTGCCCATCTGCCGGGCCTCGATCATCTCGTGATTGTCGCGTGGGGACGTCATCGCCGAGCCGTAGAAGCACTTCAACCGCTCGGCGTCCCGGCGCTGCACTCCGAACGCGCAGGCGATGTCGTCGGTAATGTCCTTGGCGCCGAGCGGGATCGAACGGAGCCCGACGAGCATCCCGCCCGCGTGGAGCGAGACGTTGGTCACCTCGGCGCCGAGCTCGACGAGCGCAACTCCAAGGTCGCGCTCGTCCTCGTTGAGGCAGGCCAGTCCCGCCGCGACCGGAGACGCGACGATCGCCTTCACCCCGAGGTGCGCCGAGCGGATGACATAGTCGATGTTGCGGATAGGAGCCGGGTCGGCGGCGACGACGTGGATGTCGACTCCGAGCCGGTCGGCGTGAAGGCCGATCGGATTCTTCACGCCCTCGACGCCGTCGATCGTGTAGAGCGCCGGGTGGGCGTGGAGCACCATCTGGCCGTTGCGGTCGATCGCGCCGCGGCCGCCCGCAAGAAGCTCGTCGATGTCCGACTGCTCGACCTGGTGGCCGCCAAGCTCGACCTCGACATTGGCGAGGCCGCTCGAGAGTCCGCCCGCTCCGAAGCCCGCCCAGACGTCCTCGATGGTCAGACCCGACATGCGCTCGGCGAGCTCGACCGCCTCGCGGACGGCATGCTCGCTCGCTTCCATGTCGGTGACGAAGCCGCGCTTCACGCCCCGGCTCTCGCGCTGGCCGGTGCCGAGCACCTGCAGGCGGCCGTCGTCGGTCAGCGTGCAGATCAGCGCGCCCACCTTGGAGGAGCCGATGTCGAGCGCTGCAATCAGGGGTTGATCACTGGGTGAGGCCACGGCGAGCGACTAGCCCTCCACCGTTGTCTGTTGCGACGCTTCGGGAAGGATCGGCTCGCCGGGAGCGCGCGGCAGGCGAACCGTCATCTGGCCCGGCTTGCGAAGGTCGAAGCGGAGAATTCCGCGCCCCAAGAGGCCGGTCGAGCGGTCGAGCTTCGCGAATTTGGCGAGCGCGTCGTGAGCGGCCTGAGTGCCTTCCGGAAGCGCGATCGTCTCGCCCGACTGGAAGCTCAGGTCCCAGCGGCGACCGCCGACCCATGTCGCCGACGCGAGCTGCGGCTGCATTGCCGGCGCATCGGCGAGGATGGCCTTGAGATCCCTCGAGCGCCGGTTCGCTCCGGGACCGATGACAAGCGGCAGATCCGGCATCCGGTCGACCCGCACCCGGTCGAGAACCACGCCATTGTCGTCAATGAGGGCGAGCTTTTCCTTGTCCTGCCAGAGCGCCGAAGGCGTGCGCTCGACGATATCGATCACCAGGGTATCGGGGAGCCTGCGCGAGACGCGGGCATCCTTCACCCAGCCGAATTGAAGCAGCCGCGCGCGGATGGCGGACACGTCGACCAGGGGCTGGGCCGGCTTGGTCTCGCCCGCTTGCTGAGCGGCCTTGCGAAGCTCGTCGACGACGACGGCGTCGATGAGCCTTCGGTCCATGTGGCGAATTCCGACAATCTGGTAGCCGTCGACCCGGAAACCGGCATGCCCGACCGCTTCGCCGGCCTGGAGCGCGGCCTTCGCCGGGATGTCGAGGGCAATCGCGGCCGCCCCTGCCATCAGCACGAGAAAGCCGGTGAAGCCGAACGCGGCGAGCTTGTTGACCCGCGCGCTGCTGAGCTTTTGCGCGGCCGTTGGCGCCGTCTTGCGCTTCGCCTTAGCCCCCGATCCGCGCCGCATACGCGCCGCCATGGCCTACCCCTTCTTTCTCGCGAGCGCTTCCTCGATCAGACGCTCGACCAGCTCCCCGTAGCTGATGCCGCGTACCTTCGCTTGCTCGGGCACAAGGCTCAAGGGGGTCATTCCGGGTTGAGTGTTGACTTCCAAAAGAAAAATGCCGGATTCGCCCATTTCGTCGTCCCAGCGGAAGTCCGAACGCGAGGCGCCCCGGCAGCGGAGCAGTCGGTGGGCCTTGGCGGCCATGTCCATCATCGCCCTGGCGATGTCGTCGGGAACCTCGGCGGGACAGACGTGGGTCGTCAGGCCGTCGGTATATTTGGCATCGTAATCGTAGAAGCCGGCCTTGGGCTGGAGCTCGGTCACGGCCAGGGCCTCGTCATTGAGAACCGCGACCGTCAGTTCGCGGCCCTTCACGAACGGCTCGGCGAGCAGCCGGTCGAAATGCTTCCACGGCCCCTCGACGTCGCGGCCGATCGGATTGCCGTAATTGCCCTCCTCGGTGACGATGGCAACTCCAACCGACGAGCCTTCATTCACCGGCTTCAGCACATAGGGCCGGGCGACGGGATCCTCCCGGAACAGGCTCTCGCTCTCGACGATCCTGCCCACCGGCATGCGAATGCCGTGAGGGACGAGGACCATCTTGGTGAGCTCCTTGTCGATTGCGATGACCGAGGTTTCGAGCCCGCTGTGGGTGTAGGGAATCCCCATCAGGTCGAGCATGCCCTGGACGGTACCGTCCTCGCCGGGCGTACCGTGAAGAGCGTTGAAGACGACGTCCGGGTTCAGCTCCTTGAGGCGCGCGGCGACGTCGCGGTCCATGTCGAGCTCGACGACGTTCGACCATCCGCGCTCGCGGAGCGCCTCGGCGACTCCGCGCCCGCTGGTCAGCGAGACCTCGCGCTCGGACGACCAGCCGCCCATCAACACCAAGACGCGCAAATCCTTGTTCATTCCCTGCCGATCCGCTGGATTTCCCATTCAAGGGTGATGCCGGAGTTTTCCAACACCCGGCGGCGGACTTCCTCGCCCAGCGCCTCGATGTCGGCGCTGGTCGCGCTACCGAGATTGAGCAGGAAGTTGCAATGCTTTTCCGAGAC
>DASSFK010000086.1:0-5930 GCA_035694565.1 Sphingomicrobium sp. | reverse complement strand
CGCCGAGCTGATCCAGAAGATGGGCCAGCCCGCGCTCCAGGTCCGTGAGGGGCCGGGGCTCAAGCTTCAGTTCAAGAGCCGGTCCTGCATCCTCGACGCCTATCTCTATCCGACGCCCTCAGGCGGCCTTCCGGAGCGCGTCACCCACGTCGATACGCGCCTGGCCAACGGCAACGATACGTCTCAGCCCGCCTGCGTCGCCTCGCTGGTCCGCAACTGACCCAGCGCCCATGACGCCGCCTCGGCGATCACCGGGTCGGCATCGGACAAATGGGGCGCGATGCTATCCGCCATCCCCGGTGAACGGCTGTTTCCAGCGGCGATCAGGCAGTTGCGGATCATCCGGTTGCGGCCGATCCGCTTGATCGGCGAACCCGCGAACATCTCGCGGAACGCCGCATCGTCCAGCTTCAGCAAGTCCGCCAGCCGGGGAGCCGTCAATTCCGCCCGCGGCAGGAAGGCCTTGTTCGCCGACGCGGCTTTTGCGAACCGGTTCCACGGGCACACGGCAAGGCAGTCGTCGCATCCGTAGATGTGGTTGCCGATCGCCTCCCGAAACTCGCCCGGAATCGGCCCGTCATGCTCGATCGTCAGGTAGGAAATGCACTTGCGCGCATCGATCCGGTGCCCGGGTCCGATCGCCTGCGTCGGACATGCGTCGAGACAGCGCGTGCAGGATCCGCAATGGATTCCATCGCTCGCCGGCTCGTCCGGCTTCAACTCCAGCTCGGTCAGGATCACGCCCAGGAACAGCCAGCTCCCGTGCTCGCGCGAAACGAGGTTGGTGTGCTTGCCCTGCCAGCCGATGCCCGCCGCCTGGGCCAGGGGCTTCTCCATCACCGGCGCAGTGTCGACGAACAGCTTGAGCTCGCTCGGGACGGTGTCGACGATGAAGCGGGCAAGCGCCTTCAGCGCCTTTTTCACCGTCTTGTGATAGTCGCCGCCCTGCGCATAGACCGAGATCCGTCCGCGCTCGCCCAGTTCGGCGAGAGCCATCGGATCCGTCGCCGGCGCGTAGCTCATCCCGAGCGCGATCGCGGTATTCGACCGAGGCCACAGAGCCCTCGGCGACACGCGATGGTCCGCCCGCGCCTCCATCCAGCCCATCGTTCCATGGTGGCCCGCCTCGAGCCACTTGCGAACCTCGAGCCCGGCCGCATCGGCGGAATCGGCGCGTGCGAATCCGCAGGCGACGAAGCCCAGTCGCTCGGCTTCGGCGCGTATTGCCTCCTTAAGGGTTTGGCTCCTATCCACGTCGCGGCCCATATCACCGCATTTCATGGTTTCTGTAAGGAATTCCAGTGCTTCGACAGGCTTCGCCGCAAAGCTGGACTGATGGAATTGCCGTCGAAGCCAAGGAACTGGTCAAGGACTTCGCCGAGAAGCGCGCCGTCGATGGAGTGAGCCTCGACGTTCCAACCGGATCGATCTTCGGCCTCCTTGGTCCCAACGGTGCCGGCAAGACGACGACCCTGCGAATGCTTCTCGGCATCATCGAGCCTTCGTCCGGCGAGCGCTGCGTACTCGGCCACACGCGCCCGATCGAGGCCGCTCACCGGATCGGTTACCTGCCCGAGGAGCGCGGCCTCTACCCCTCGATGAATGCGCGCGAGGGCATTGCCTTCATGGGCGCGCTTCGCGGCCTGAATCTCTCGGTCGCCCGCAGACGCGCCGATCAATTGCTCGAGGAGAACGGTCTCGGCGAGTGGGCCAAGAAGCCGATCCGAACCCTGTCCAAGGGCATGGCGCAGACCGTCCAGCTGCTCGGCACCCTGGTGCACGAGCCGCGCCTGATCGTCCTCGACGAGCCTTTCTCCGGCCTCGACCCGATGAACCAGGGCAAGCTCGAGCGGCTCATCCGGAGCCGAGCCGCCGACGGCGTCACCATCATCTTCTCCACCCACGTGATCGCCCATGCCGAACGGCTTTGCGAGCAGATCGCGATCATCGCTGCCGGCAAGGTCGCCTTCAACGGCCGCGTCGACGAGGCGCGCGCAAAGCTCCGACCGATCGTGAGGCTGCGTACCCGCGAGCGCGACGGGCCCTGGCGCTCCGTCCTGCCTCCCTCCGCCCGGAATGAAGGCGGCGAATGGATCTTCGAGCTTCCCAAGACCGGCCCCGAACCGCTTCTCAAGGCCTTGATCGACGGGGGCGCGGGAATCGAAACGCTCGCGATCGAGCGGCCGGGCCTCCATGAAGCCTTCGTCGCGATCGCCGGTGACGCGGCCGCCCGCGCGATGGCGACCGAGCCCGAGGAAATTGCCCAGTGAAGGAGCTTCTCCGCGCCGCCTTCGTGATCGCCCGCCGCGACTTCTCGGCAACGGTCCTGTCGCGCACTTTCCTCCTGTTCCTCCTGGGTCCCTTCTTCCCGATCCTGATGGTCGCGGTCTTCGGCGCCGCGACCACTCCGATGAGTGCCTCGGACCGGCCGACCGTCGGGATCATCGCCTCTTCAAAGGATTATCAGCAGCTCCAGATTGCGCGCGATCGCCTCCAGGACACGTTCGGCGCCCTCGCAATGGTCAACATCCAGCAGGTCAATCCGACCGGTCGGCCCCAACAGTCCGGCCAGGTTCTCGCGAGCGCGAGGCCGGGCTACGTCGCGGTGCTGGAGGGAGGGCTCGCCAATCCCCGGCTGGTCGGATCGGTCACCGCGCAGAGCGGAACGGCCAAGCAGCTCCGACTGATGATCGCCGAGGCCCGGCGAGCAACCACCGGAACCGGCGACGAAGTCAACCTTCCGGTCATGCTGGCCAGCCCCTCGCCGTCCGCACCGAACAGCGGAGCCCAGGCTCTGACCGCACGCGGGGGCCAATCCCTGCTCTTCCTCCTCACCCTTCTGCTCGCGGGAATGCTGCTGTCCCAGCTGATCGAGGAGAAATCCAACAAGGTCATCGAGGTGCTAGCCGCCGCCGTACCGATCGATTCCATCTTCCTCGGCAAGCTCCTGGCGATGCTGTGCGCGTCGCTGGTCGGGATCGCGGTCTGGGCGGCGGTCGGCGCCGCGGCCATCGCCGCATTCGCTCCGACGGGTCTCAGCGGCCTTCCGCCGCCCGCCATCGGCTGGCCCGTCTTCATCCTGCTCGGCGTCGTCTATTTCGCGATGAGCTACCTTTTGCTCGGCTCGATCTTCCTCGGCATCGGCGCCCACGCCTCGAGCGCCCGCGAGGTGCAGACCCTGTCGATGCCCGTGACCATGGCCCAGGTGGTGATCTTCGCCTTCGCCTCGGTCGCGGTGGGAGCGCCTCACAGCAATAAGGCGATCGGCGCAGCGATCTTTCCGCTGTCCTCGCCCTATGTGATGATCGCCCGCGCGGGTGAGGTTTCCGACCTGATGCCCCACTTGGTCGCCGTCGTCTGGCAGTTCTTGTGGGTGGCCCTCTTTCTGCGCGTTGCTTCACGAATCTTTCGTAAGAGCGTGCTCAAGTCAGGTCCGGCCAAACGGGCCGGAAGGAGACGGCCTTTCGGACTCCTCACAAGTCTCGGCGTTGCAAGGAGCGGCTCGTGAAGCGCACGATTGCTTTTATCTCTGCGTTGCTCCTCGGATCACACGCTCCGGCGGCGCCCACTTCCATCGACCTGCGGCCGTCCGGTCCCTGGAAGATCGATTATGAGCAAAACTCCTGCGTGCTCAGCCGGCCTTACTCCGACGGTCAAGCGGCGTACGAGCTTCAGCTAGGCTTTGAGCCGATCAAGAAGGACGTATGGTTACGGATCGCCAGCCCTGAAAAGAAACGCAGCCGCGACGATGGAGACGCAGCGGTCGAAGTCGATGGTCAAAAACTACCAAACCCCGTCCATTTCAATACGTACGCGAATGGCCGGGGAGGCACGACGCGCGAGTTTTGGCTGAAGCCCTTCAACGAGGTCCGACCCGCTCAGCAAACACTGCAATTCGCGCCAAAAGGCCGCGAGGTTCTTACGCTTCACTCCCTCAACTTTCAGAGTGGGATAGGCGCGGCGGATTCGTGCATCGATGACCTCCATCGCTCACTCGGAATCGACCCCGCAGTTCTCAAGAAGGTGGCGGTTGAGCCTGACGGATACATGGGCGAGTTCATCGACCTTCCGCCCTTCCAAGGCGAATTCAACTTTCAGATGCTGTTTTGGGTCTCACCGACAGGACGCGTCGATGAGTGCCACCTCTTAGTGCCTACGGGCAAGCCGAGTTTCGACAAGAATGCCTGTGCCCAACTGATGAAGAACGGCAAGTTCAAACCGGCTAGAGACGCAGCGGGCTCACCCATTCGAGCGCCCGTCTTCGAGAGCCCGCAGATCATCAAAACAGTAGTCAGATCCTAGTCCAGCGCCGCTCCGGCTCAAAAAATATGTTCAATTTATCGCCTCGCGCGCCATTTCCTCGAGCTTGGCCATGAGGGCACGGTGCGGGAACGGACCGTGGCTGATCCGAGCGACGCCAGCACTTGCCCACTCCTCTTTCGACGGCGCCCCGGGGAAGGCGATCACGTTCAGGGGCAACGGCACCTCGCGAACGACGCGTTCGATCTGACGGCTGTCGGCCAGTCGAGGCACGAAAAAGCCGCTCGCCCCGGCGTCCGCGAAGGCCTTCCCGCGCTCGACGACCAGGCTGATGAGTTCGTCGTCATGCTCCTGCGTCTTCAGCAAGGCGTCGGTGCGAGCGTTGATGAAGAAGGAATCGCCGACCTGCTTTCGGATCGCGCTGATCTTCTCGACCTGGAGGGCAAGCGGATGCAGCCCGTCTCCGCCGATCACCTGGTCTTCAAAGTTGCAGCCGACGGCGCCCATGTGCGCCAGCCGCCAGACGTTGCGCCCGACCACCTCGGGATCGGTCGAATAGCCGCTCTCGAAATCGACCGTGAGCGGAAGCGACGACGCCTCGACGATCCGCGCCGCATTGGCGAGGGCGAAGTCGATCGGAACCTGTTGCCCGTCGGGCCAGCCGTTCGCGTCCGCAACCGGGTGGCTGCCGGTGGCCAGCGCCTTTGCTCCGGCCTTCTCCACTGCCCGGGCGCTCCCGACGTCCCAGATATTATAGAGGATGACGGGATCGCCCGGGACGTGAAGCGCCGCAAAGCGTTCGAATTTCTCGCTCATTCATCCGCTCCTTCGGTTGCCCGCCATTATCACAGCCGGAGGTCCGGAGAGAGGTGAGCTCCCAAATATTCCGTGTCTGGAACAGAAAACAACGGCAAGCGTATTGCTCACCGCGAGATCTTGGGGCTAACCCATTGGTCTCTAGTCACAACAGGGAATAGGCTGATGAAGAAGATTTCGACCGCTTTCGCAGTGGCCCTTGGCGCCGCTGCTCTGGCAGCGTGCAACCAGAGCCCGCAAGAGCAGGCCGCGGACAACATCGAAGCGAACGCCGAGAACACGGCCGACGTGATCGAGTCCAACACCGAGAATGCCGCTGACGCCGTTGAAACCAACGGTCAGAATGCTGCTGATGAAGTCCGTGCGGAAGGCGAGAACACCGCCGACGCGGTTCGCAATGGCGCGGACGCAGACGGCAACAGCGCGAACTAATTTCGCTCAACCCGCGCGCACGCACGCGGCTTGAAGGGGGCGCTCCTTAAGGGGGCGCCCCTTTTTTGTGGCGAGTTCGGGGGAAACGGGCGCGAATCGAACCCTGATTCGGATTGGGAGCAACGGTCGAGGCGACCGGACTAGTGGACGAACCTCGCGACCACGTCCCGGTACGAGCGGCTGACCTTCACTTGCGCACCGGAATCCAGCACCAGGAAGCATTCGCCGTTGGTATGCGGCTTCACTTGCCGGACGAGGTCGAGATTGACGATCGTCGAGCGGTGGACGCGCTGGAACCGGCGCGGGTCGAGCCGTTTCTCGAGATCCTTCATCGTCTCGCGGAGGATGAGCGTATTGTCGCCGGTCTGAATGCACATGTAATCGCCGGCGGCATCGATCCGCTCGATCGTGTCGACGTCGAC
>DASSFK010000085.1:0-8702 GCA_035694565.1 Sphingomicrobium sp. | reverse complement strand
CGATCAGGATGGAAGCCGTGCCATCGATCCAGGGAGCGTCAAATTCGACCGCGAGGGCTGTACCGACCGCGGCGATGACAATGCCGATCAGCGCTGCGGAATCCTCGAACAGGACCATGAACATGGTCGGGTCCTTGGTGTCGTGGATCACATGCCAGAACGACCCCTCCCCCCGGACACGCTGGAAGCCTCGCCATGCGACGAACCACGACACGCCTTCGAAAACGAAGGCGAGGGCGAGGACGATGAAAATGATGCCAGGCCTGGTGATCGCCTCCGGATGCCGGATGTGGACAACACCTTCGTAGATCGAGATTCCCGCGCCGAGCGCGAAGATCAGCAAGGCGACAACGAAGCACCAGAAGTAGAGCTCGCGGCCATAGCCGAACGGATGGATCTCGTCCGGAGGCCGCGACGAGCGGTACTGGCCATAGAGGAGCAATATTTCATTCCCGGTATCCACCAGCGAGTGGACGGATTCGCTGAGCATCGCGGAGCTTCCGGTGATGGCGGCAGCGACACTCTTGGTGATCGCGATCAGCAGGTTTCCGACGAGGGCAGCGATGATCGCAGGACGGGAACTAGGAGCGGCCACGGCCCGACAACCGCTCCAACCGGAGATGTTTCCGAAGGCGTATCGATTTAGAAACCCTTAAGTCTTCCAGAGCAGGCTTGCCCGTCGATGAGGACAAGCCCCGTCATTGCCCTGATGGCCGCCGCCGTCGCCCTGGTTCCGTCGCATGCAGACGCAGCGGCCTACGTCGCGACGTCTTCGGGGCTGGACCAAGTGAATGCGCGAATCCTCATGGCCCACAACGCTGCTCGGGCCGAAGTCGGCGCTCCGCCGCTGCAATGGGATCCGAACCTTGCGATCGCGGCCGCATCCTATGGTCCTTCGCTGTCGCGGATCGGCCGTCTCGTTCATTCGCCTCGGGCCGGCCGCGAGAGCCAACGGGAAAATCTCTGGATGGGCCAGGATGGCCGCTTCCGTCCCGAAGACATGGTCGCCGCCTGGACCGACGAAAAACGCCTGTTCTTCCCCGGCGCTTTCCCGAACGTGAGCCGCTCGGGCAATTGGGCGGACGTTGCCCACTACACCCAGATGATCTGGAAGACGACGACGCACGTCGGCTGCGCGATCTACCGCGACGGCACCTGGGATTATCTGATCTGCCGTTACTCGCCGCCGGGCAACCGCGACGGCAGGCAAGTTCCCTAGTAGAGGAACATCGGCATGCCCTCCACGCGCATCAGCTTCGCGCGGTAGGTGGCGGGGTCGTAGAGACCCGAGACGTCAACAAGCTTCTGGCTCTCTTCCAACGTCCCGATCGGCACGTGGCAGTAATTGCCGTCCTTGAGAGCGACCATTCGGGCATATTCGCTCCGCGCCACCAGCTGCACCGCGAGCGCTCCGAACGCGAGGCCAACCATGCGATCCATCGCGTCGGGCTCACCGGCCCGCATCAGGTAGGCGAGTTCCTGGATGACTGTTCCCAGGCCGAGCCGCTGCTTGATCGCGCGTCCGAGGCGGCGGCTGACGCTCACCTCCTCGCGCTCGCTTCCGGGAAGCGAGCGAATGGCGTCGTCGCCATTGCCGGCGCCGGCGATCCGGGCGCCTTCGGAGATCACGCACATCGCGTAGCCGGAACCGCTCTCCTCCTTGTCGCGGGCAAGCAGCGGCAAGAGCACGTCGAGATTGGCGGGGACTTCGGCGATGACCGTACGGTCGACTTGAGCGAGGAAACCCGCGAGAAGCGCCGTCTCGCCGCTGCGGCGCCCGAACAGCTCGACAATACCGATGCGTTCGTGGCTTCCGACGGTCGTACGGAGCGCGTTGATCGCCTCGACCGACCGGCTGACCGCGGTCGAGAAGCCGATGCAATAGTCGGTTCCGAAGACGTCGTTATCCATCGTCTTGGGGATGGAGACGACCGGGAACCCCTGTCGGGACAAATGGGCCGAGAAGCGCAACGTGCCGTCTCCGCCGAGAGTCACCATCGCGTCGACGCCGAGCCGCTGGAGCGTGTGAAGCACCTGCATCGTCTTGTCGCCGTCCGCGATCGTCCGGGGATCAAGGCGCGAGGTGTGGAGGATCGTGCCCCCCATGCGGTCGATCCCGCGAACGCCGTCGCGGGTCAGTGGAACGCTGTTGGCGGTCACCGAGGCGGGATCATCGGGGTCTATTTCCAGGACGCCCTGCCAGCCACGCTTGAAGCCGATCACCTCCCAGCCGAGATCGTCGGCATTGAGCGTAATCGACCGGATGCAGGGGTTGAGCCCCGGTACATCGCCGCCGCCGGTCAGGATTCCGATCTTCACTTCGCCCCCGCTAACGATGGTCCATCCGGATGGCTAGCGGCGGATCGCGATGCTCGCCAGTCCCCCGACTGTCAGAGCGGAGCGATGGGCTCGATGCTCGTTTGATAACGCGCGAGGTTGGCTTAGGCGCGCGCCACATCGAGGGCGCGCAACTAGATGGCCAGATTCTTTCGGTGTTTTTCAATTGCGGCGATCGTGTCGCGTGAGAACGGCAGGTTGGTCTTTTCACGACTCCAGACGTCGTCGAACTGCTCCACTGTCTCCCTGGACGTTCCAACAAGAAGGCGCGTCGGCACTTTTGCCCTGTCGGCGATCACCTCCAGCTCATTGTAGTTGAACGATTGCCAATCGCGTGAACGGTGGAACTTTAGAGCCGACTCTTCCCCGGGAATGTACGCAACCGTCGCGACCAAGTCGTAGGCGGGCGACAAGGCAGGCGTGCGGCCATCCCGATATACGAGCGACCAATTCTTGAGGTGCATGTCGCCGTTGCCGATCAGGACTGAGTATGTCAGCCGACGAATGAACTCGACAATGCTGCTCTCATCCGTCTCGATGGCGAGCACCGACAGTATCTGCCGGTAACTCGCATTGTCGTATTTGTCGTCCGCAAACACGCCGAAGACTTGGGCGAAATCCTCGACGTGAATCGGGCCCTCGGGAGAGCGGTCGAAGCGTCGGATTGCATAAGCTGACGTTCCATAGCGATGGATTCCGTCCGGCAGACCCTCGACGGCGTCGATGGAAATGAGGTTGGTCTCCGGCACCTCGATGCCGAGGGCAACGGCAAGGTTCATCGTGGCGAACTCATTCTCCGGCAGATCGGGGTGGTGCGATGATGGAAGCTTGATAATCCAGTCTCCGCCCGAACCGCTGACGGGTATAGTCAGACCTCCGCCTTTGCCTTGGTTCTTGATTGCCGAGAACTTGAGCTGAACTCCCGCCAAGGAAAAGCGCAGCGCAGGCCTGGCTTGCTCGGCTACCTTGCCGGCATCCTCGTTATCGTGAACGAGCGTTTCCTCGCCCACCGGCACGACCTTAACCGCGCCTGGCAAGTCCGCTCCCAATTGCTCAAGCAACTGGTATTCCCGCACCGACTTCCCACCCGCTCGTCTAGCGAGGTAGTCGCGGAGTGCACCCTCGGGCAACAGGTTGGAAAAGAACGGCTCTGTCCTCGTCTGATATGCGCGCGGCTGGTTTATTGTCGCCCCAAATGCATCCTTATAGGCCAGCGACAGGGTCGGGCGCTCCGGGTCCGTGACGTAGCCCTCGTCGAACGTGAAAATGCTTCGGTCCCCGGCGAGTCTGGCGATGGTACCGATCCGGCGATCGTGCAGACTTACGTCGAGAGCTGCGGCCTCAATCATCGTCATCCTCCAATCGATACGCAGGACGTTGACGTTGGCTTTCCACTGGAGGGCTGTGAACCTGGACATTGCGAAATTGCCGAAGCGCGGCTGTCGCGGCTTCCAGGCGCTTCGCTAGAGCTTCGGCACCGCCCTGGTCATCCAGGAGCTTACGAAGCCGTGTCGTCGGCTTCAGTGCGTCGTCGAGCGCCTTGAGCGTAGCAGCGTCGAAGTTCAGGGATGGAATGTTCCTGATTGCGCCTTGGAAGGCGTCGACTTGGGGAAGGTCAGGGAATCTGGTCTTAATTCGTCGCGCCAACTGCGCCTGTTCGTTGAGCGTGGCGACTGCACGGCCTGTGTCCACGATCGGTCCGTGAGCGCGCATTGCGCCCTCGACGGCGCGGAGGGCCTTTCGCGGCACCAGCTTCACCTCAAGATCAAGCGCTCGCGCGATTTCCGCCAGGCTCGATAGCTGGAGGTCGACCTCGCCCTTCTCAATTTTGGAGATATGGCTCTGCGGTAGGCCGACCCGCTGCCCAAGCTCCTGCTGGGTAAGTGACTTTGCAAGTCTTGCCTCTTTCACCGAGGCGGCGATGTCTCTGATTCCTGCCGTCATCTCATATGTCTCTGCATATACTCCCATGAGAATATATGCTTTTGCATATGAGAATCAAGTCAATGATATATGCTATAACATATAATACAACGAGATCATACGTAATCGCATATGAGGAAAGCGCGAAGGACCCTCCGCCTTGCGAGGGCTGTGCAGCGGTCGGACAGCCAGCCTAGCACAAGCCATTGGGGTCCCCGGGTGACCTAGCGACCCTTGACGTGCAATGGCAGCTTTCGACCCATTGCGGACATCAGACTAGATGAGGATGTCCCCGCTGGTGAGTGCATGGTTGCCGTCGAGGCGGATCATAAAGTCGGCTAGACCATCGCCATTAATGTCGCCGTACACATACGTATTGCCGTTGATCTGCTGATAGCGAAGCTCGCCGGCGACATTGTGGAAGCTGTCGCTGCCGATGAAGGTGAACGCCTGGTCGTCGGCAAGGAGGCTGTTGGCGTCGACATCCGCGAACTCGATGCGATCGCCTTGGGTGTGGCTGAAATCCAGGATCCGGTCACAGGTCGACGGTGTCAGTCCGCCGAAATGGCCGTCGTCGAAATAAAAGGTGTCGGCTCCGCCGCCGCCGCGCAGGTCATCCGCACCAAGCCTGCCGTTGAGGATGTTGGCGGCGCTATTCCCGACCAGCACGTTGTGGAGGCTGTTGCCGCTCGCATTGATCGCAGCGGTGCCGCGCAGGAAAACCTGGTCGACGTTGAGCGTCGCGGAATAGGTGACCATGCTATAGACGCGGTCGATGCCTTCACCCACGTTCTCGACGATGCGGTCGCCGACATTATCCACGTAGTAGGTGTCATTGCCGGCCCCACCGCGCATCGAATCCGCGCCCGCATAGCCGTTGATAATATTATCTGAGTCGTTGCCGATGATCCGGTTTGCCAGTGAATTGCCGCTGCCGTTGCGAGCTGTGCCGATGAGGGTCAAATTCTCGAGGTTAGCTGCAAGCGCGTAGCTGAAGGACGCGTACACATGGTCCAGCCCTTCGCCGACTCCTTCGATCGCCCGATCGCCAGAATTGTCGATGTAGTAGGTATCGTTGCCGAAGCCGCCGCGCATCTTGTCGATGCCGGCTCCCCCATCCAGAATGTCGGTACCGCCGTTGCCGAGCAATCGGTCGTATCCAGCCATGCCGCTGATCACGTCATCGCCGGAGGTGCCTGTCAGACTGTCGTCACCATCCGTTCCGTTGATCGTCGCCATGAACCCCCAGATGCTCGCCGTCACGTCAGTGTAGCCAATCTGTGTCGTTCCTCACGCGCGACCGAAGCACCGTCTTAGACTTGAGGATCGCCGTTGGCGACTGGCAGGTCCTAATGTCGGCTTTCCACCCATTGCGGACATTAGAAGACTAGACTGGCGGCTCCGCGCTCGACATCGATATGGTGCCCAGGAGAGGACTCGAACCTCCACGCCCTTGCGAGCGCCAGCACCTGAAGCTGGTGCGTCTACCAATTCCGCCACCTGGGCACGGACAAGCTTGTTTTTCAGCTGGTAGGCGGCGCCATTTGGAGACCGGCCAAAGGCTTGTCAATTCCCGTTCGCGGCTTGGTCCGGCTCATAGTCGAGAATGTCGCCCGGCTTGCAGTCCAGCTCCTCGCAGATCGCCTCCAGCGTCGAGAAGCGGATCCCCTTCACCTTGCCAGACTTCAGTAGCGAGAGATTGGCCTCGGTAATGTCGATCTTCGAGGCGAGGTCTTTCGAGCGCATCTTTCGAAGCGCCAGCATCACGTCGAGCCGGACGACGATCGGCATCAGACGATCTCCCGCATTTCTTCGTCGATCGTCCGAGCCCGCTCAAGGAGGCGGGCGACCAGGAACAGGATCAAGGCGACGCCGATCGTCAGCATGTCGCGAAGCTGGAGCCTGAAAGCGAGGCGGTGAGAATCGTCGGGACCGGCGAGGAAAACTGCGACGATCGGGGCCACGACCCAGACAAGCGCGACGATCAGCAGCCAGAAGGCGAAGGCGCGGAAGGCACCCACGACGCGCGACGAGAACAGGTCTCCTTCGGCGATTGCGCCGAGCATCCTATTGAGCTGGTACAAGGCAACGCAGAGCAGGAGGATCGTGATGTCCGCGACGAACATCGGTGCTCCGGCTTCCGACGTCGCGGAATGCGCTTCGACCTGGACTGAGCCGGTGGTCGTGAGGCCGAAGCGCCCGGCGACATAAGCGGCAAGGATGCAGCCCCAGAAGATCCAAACCGCCAACCTCAGCCGCTTCGCTGTCCCGCCGATTTCAGTACCCGCCATGCCCGCTTGACCTCATTATCGTTTTGCGATAATTCATCGCTGTCATTCGATACCAAGATAAAGGGAAACAGCATGAAGCGCCAGACCAGAATCGGCCTTGGGCTAATTGGCTTCGCAGCAGCGGCCTCGCTCTATCCGTGCTTCGCCGAAGCCCAGATCGCGACTCCGACGGTGGCGGCGATCCCCGGCGCCGCGCATGAGGTCCCGTTCGAGCTGTTCCGGGACAGCCGCATTTTCCTCAAGGGCCGGGTCAACGGCAACGCAACGCCGATGATCCTCGACAGCGGCGCCGGAGTGACGACGATCGACCGCGATTTCGCAAAGGCGATCGGCATCAAGAAGGGCATTCCGCTCACCGCCCAGGGCGTCGGCGGCCAAGCTCAGGGCGAACTCGTCCAGGACGTCACCATCGAGATCGGCAATTTGAAGCTGAGCGGAGTCAGCGTCGCGGTGCTCGACCTCGATCCGATCGAGAAGGCGATCGGCCGGCCCATGCCGGTGATCCTCGGCCACGAGCTTTTCATGAACAGCGTCGTCGGCCTCGACTTCGACAACAAGCTCCTGACGCTGTCGCCGGCCGGCAATTTCCGCGCCCCCGCGGGAGCGACCGAAGTCAGGCTGAAGCGCGAGGGAACGCTTCACTTCCTGCCGATCGCGGTGGATGGACACGCTCCGGTCGAGGCCGCTTTGGACCTCGGCAACGGCGGAGCGCTCAGCCTCTCCAAGGAATATCACGAGTCCGTTCCCGACATCGGAAATCTTCATTACGCAGTCGGCCTCAGCGGCGGCGTCGGCGGACTTCACGAGACCAGGCGGGTCAGCATGCCCAAGGTCGAGGTCGGCGGCTTCACCTTCGACGACGTACCGACCGACCTCGGCTCGGTCGGCGAAGGCCCGTATCACGGCCGCGCCAATGCCGGCATCCAGCTGTTCAAGCCGTTCACCCTGACGCTCGACCTCGGCCATGACCGACTGTGGCTCAAGCGGACGGCGAAGGCGCCGACCTTCACCAAGGACCGGGCGGGCATGTTCGTCATGCTGGAGGACGATCATTTCAACGTCCTTCATGTCACTCCCGGCAGCCCGGCCGAGCAGGCGGGGCTCAAGAAGGGCGACAGGCTGACGGCGATCGGCGGCGAGCGCGTCGGGCCGGGATTCTACACGTCCAAGGAAGCGAATTGGTCGAGGCTTCCCGCCGGGACCAGGGTCGAAGTCGCCAAGGCCGACGGCCAGACCGTCACCCTCACCCTCGCCGATTATTATTGATTGTGAAAAAGGCGGTCGCCCGAGCGGCGGCCGCCTTGTCAATGAGGCGCGCGAGCCGCTAGTGGCAGCGCGATGATCGAACCCAAGCTCGTGACCGTATTCGGCGGCGGCGGCTTCATCGGCCGCTACGTCTGCGAACAATTATTCGAGTATAACGAATATGATGTTCGACTGCGGGTCGTGACCCGCGAGCCGCGACGCGCCAATTACATCCAGCCGCTCGGCCAGGTGGGCCAGTTCGGTTTCGTCCGGGCCGATGTGACGAACCGAAAGTCCGTGCGCCATGCGATCGAAGGCGCCACGGCGGTCATCAATCTGACCGGCTCGTTCGCCCGGATGAAAGCCGTCCACGCCGAGGGCTCGAAGACCATCGCGGAAGCGGCGAAGGCGGCCGGCGTTCGGTCCCTCGTCCACATCTCGGCGATCGGCGCGGATGCTGACGGCGAGGCCATCTACGCCCGCACCAAGGGCCAGGGCGAGGCCGCGGTCCGGAAGGCTTTCCCGAGCGCGACAATCATCCGGCCATCGATCGTCTTCGGCACCGAGGATCAGCTGACCAACCGGCTCGCCCGAATGTCGCGGCTTCCGGCGCTCCCGGTGATCGCGCCCAAGACCCGCTTCCAGCCCGTCTTCGTCGAGGACCTCGCCAAGGCGATCGCCAGGGCGGCCGTGGATCCGAAGCGGCACGCCGGGAAGACCTACGAGATCGGCGGACCGCAAGTCCTGTCGATGCGCGAATTCACGACTGAGATCCTCAAGGCCGCCGGCCGCGACACGGACCTGATCGAGGTTCCGAACGCGGTGACTTCCCTGATTTCCTATCTCGGCTTCCTGCCCGGCGCCCCGCTGACCCGCGATCAGTGGCTGATGCTTCAGGAGGACAAT
>DASSFK010000084.1:0-11517 GCA_035694565.1 Sphingomicrobium sp. | reverse complement strand
GCCCGCGAATTCTACGGCGACCTGTTCGGATGGACCAGCGACGACTTCATGCCGATGGGCGAGCTCGGCGAATATCGCTTCTTCGCCCACAACGGCACGACGATCGGCGCGGTTTGCGGAGTGACGCCGGGCGGAAGCAGCGGCTGGCGCTACTATATACGGGTGCCGTCGATCTCGACCGCCGTCGAAGCCGTCAAGGCCGGCGGCGGAACCGTCTCGATGGGCCCGCACGAAGTTCCTGGCGGCGATCACATCATCATCGGAAACGACCCGCAGGGTGCGGAATTCGCCCTCGTGGGCAAGGCCTGAGGAGAGAGAAAATGGCCACCAGCAAGCTGACAACCTGCCTTTGGTTCGACAAGGGCGAAGCGCGCAAGGCAGCCGAATTCTACGCTTCCGTGTTTCCTGACACCAAAGTCGGCGAGCCCCATTCGGCCGTGTCGGATTTCCCAGGCGGCAAGCAAGGCGAAGAGCTGACCGTGGAATTCACCGTGCTCGGCCAGTCGTTCGTTGGCCTCAACGGCGGTCCCAACTTCAAGCCCAATGAAGCGGTCAGCTTCATGGTCATCACCGAGGATCAGTCGGAAACCGACCGCTACTGGGACGCCATCACCAAGAACGGCGGCGAAGAAAGCGCCTGCGGCTGGTGCAAGGACAAGTGGGGCTTTTCCTGGCAGATAACTCCGCGGGTATTGCTCGAGGCGACTGGCAACCCCGACAAAGCGGCCGCAAGGCGCGCGTTCGAGGCCATGATGACGATGCGCAAGATCGACATCGCCAAGATCGAGGCCGCGCTTCGTGGAGAGCCGGTGAATGCGTAAGCTGACAGGAGCGGTCTTCGTCTCGCTCGACGGCGTGATGCAGGCACCCGGCGGGGCCGAGGAGGATCAGACCAGCGATTTCCGCCTCGGCGGTTGGGTGGCGCCGTTCTGGGACGAGAACATGGGCCCGTTCGAGAAGCTCATCATGGCCGATTACGACCTGCTGCTGGGCAAGCGGACCTACGACATCTTCTCCGCATACTGGCCGTACAACCAGGACGACCCGATTGGAGAGAAATTCCAGCACATCAACAAATATGTGCTGACCCACTCGGGTGAGCCGCTCGCCTGGGAAAACAGTGAGAAGCTGTCCGGCGACACGGCCGATGCGGTTGCAAAACTCAAGCGAACCGAGGGTCGCGACCTGCTCATCCAGGGAAGCAGCACGCTTTACGTGCCGCTGCTCGCGGCCAGGCTGATCGACAAATTGGTCCTGATCACGTTCCCGGTCGTGCTTGGCCGCGGGAAGCGCATCTTCGATGGGTCGCAGCAGCCGGGCGCGTTGAAGCTTGTCGACAGCTTCGTCAGCCCGAAGGGTGTGGTGATCGCAACCTATGAGCCCAACGGCGACGTCCCGACCGGTACGTTCGAGACCAAGGAGCCGAGCGAGGCGGAGCTGGAGCGCCGCGAAAAATGGGCGCGAGAGGACGCATGAGCCTGGAGTTATTCGGGCATCCGTTCAGCAGCTACACCCAGAAGGTCCTGATTGCCCTGTGGGCCGACGGCACCGACTTCAAGTACCGAGTGATCGAGGATCCGGAGAATCTGGAAGAGCTCAAGCGGCACTCGCCGTACGGGCTCTTCCCGACATTGCTCGATGACGGACGGCCGGTGCTCGAGTCTTCGACGATCATCGAGCATCTCCACGCCTATCATCGCGGACCCAACGACTGGATTCCGGAAGGCGAGACGGGACGAAAAGTCCGCTTCCTCGATCGCTTCTTCGACCTTTACGTGATGAACAACATGTCGAAACCCGTCTTCGACACGATCCGTGCGGAAGGCGACCGCGATCCGTTCGGAGTACAGAAGGCTCGAGGCGACCTGCACACCGCCTACGACTGGCTGGAAGCGAACCTGGGCGATGGCCCTTGGGCGGTAGGGGATCGTTTCACCATGGCCGATTGCGCGGCGGCGCCCAGCCTCTTCTACGCCGATTGGATCGAGGAGATTGGTTCGAACAGGCCAAGACTATCCGCCTATCGAGCCCGTCTGCTCGCAAATTCGGTGGTCGCGCGAGCGGTCGATGAAGGGCGGCCCTACCGCAATTATTTCCCGCTTGGCGCTCCCGACCGCGACTAGCCTCAGCCTCCATTCATGTGATTGGGAGGAGTAGGGCGCCGCATGGAGACGACCGCATGAGCAAGCTGTTCCGCATTCTCGCTCTGGCGGGTGCTGCAGGCCTGTCGCTTTCGACGTCCGCCTCGGCGCAATCCGCGACCGAAACAGCGGTCCTCGCCGGAGGCTGCTTTTGGGGAATGGAAGCGGTGTTCGAGCATGTGAAAGGCGTGCGCGACGTCGTGCCCGGCTACGCTGGCGGCGCCGCGAAGGACGCAACTTACGACAGGGTCAGCAGCGAACGGACCGGCCACGCCGAAGCCGTGCGAATCGAATTTGATCCGCACCAGGTCAGTTATGCGCAATTGCTGAAGATCTACTTCACCGTCGCCCATGACCCGACCCAGGTGAACCGCCAGGGGCCGGATTCCGGACCGAGCTACCGGTCTGCGATCTTCCCGCAGAATGCGGCGCAGCGCGAGCTCGCGGGAAAGTTCATCACCCAGTTACGAGGCGCGGGTCGGCCGATCGCGACGAAGATCGAGAGCGGCCCGTTCTTTCGCGCGGAAGCCTATCATCAGGACTTCGCGCGCAAGCATCCGTTGCACCCGTACATCATGGTCAATGACGAGCCGAAGGTCGCGCGATTGAAACGCGCCTATCCGCAATATTGGAAAGCCTGAGCTTTAGAGCTAGGCTCAGTTGCCGCTCGGACCGCTCCGCTGAGTCTGGACGCGAGTGAGTTCCTGCTGGTCCTGAAGCTTGCGGTCGGCCCATTCGGCGCGGGTCATGCAGACCCGCTTGGCGCCAAGCCTCGAACCCGTGGATTCCTGTTTCACGCAGATCTTCTCGTTGGGGTCTTCTTTCTTCGCGGTCGTCTGCGTTTGCGCCGGAGCGGCGGCCGGAGCCTGAGCGATTACCGGAGCCGCGATCAACGCGATGGAGACGGACGCACAAATCAGCTTCAACATGCGAGTACCTCTTTCGGGAAGCGCGCGGAGTATCGGCAGACTCCCCTTAATCCGCAATGACTTTTTCGACGCAAGTCTCAAACCGGCGGAGCGACATCGAAGGCAATTGTAAGCCTCTCACCATCCTTAAACGGCACCGTTCCGTGCCACATCCATGACGGAAACAGCACGAGACGACCGACTTTCGGTTGAACCTTCCGCCAGGGTTCGACCTTGAGTCCCAGCTTCTCGTCAGGCTCGCCAAGACTGAGCCAGCCCGAATCCTCTCTCTCGCCGGAGGTTCGCTCTGGGAGCGCGACATAGAGGGCAGAGCTCATCCATCCAAGTGGATGCACGTGGTTCGAGTGGTTCCCGCCCGACCGCAATCGAACAGACCAGCTTCCGGAAAAGCGTATCCTCCGATCGCGCCGCAGCCGGAGCATCGGATGCTTGGGATCGATCGCGGGAAGTTGTGCGGCGTGGCTTTCGACCGCGCCGACGATGGCTCGGCGAAGATGCCGAATGATCGGGTCGATCCGGCTCAGCAATGGCCCGTCGGTCTGGGTTCCTCCTCGCACCGACTGGTCGAGATATTCGCCCTTGGCGACATGCAGCGCGCGCAGCCTGTCCGCCAGTTGGCCGATTGGGGGCAAGGCGTCGGAGAGGTCGATGACCCCCACCAGCCGATCACTGCCTTCGAGCCATTCGGAACGGGGGTCGCCTGCCAGGCGCCAGGCGGTTGCGGCATATGCCCAGAGCTCCGAAGTCTGGTCTCTCTGCAACTCACGGTCGATCAGCGGAATGAGCTCATCGATCGCGCCGACCCGGAGCAAATGGCGAACCCGCCATCGGCCGAGCGCTTGGTCCACCTGCTCCGGAAGGGGACCGAACAAAGGCGTGGGATGGGCTTCCTCGTCGAACTCCGCGGCGTGGATACCTTCGTAAATCGCGAATTCGGGTGAGCTGACGCCTGCTTTCTTCGCGCGCTCCACGATTTCCCTGAGCGAGCCGTACGCACCGCGCCGCAACTGGACGTTGAGCAATGTCTCCCAAAGAGGCTGAGCGCTCGGGAAGCGGGTCAGGGCTTCGTCCAGCGAGGACGTGGCGTCGGCCGCCTTTCCTTGCGTCGCCATGATCTGCGCAAACTGCTCGTGACCGTAGAGCCAGGCGGGCGCTCCCCGCAGCATCGCCTGGAGGTCCGAGATCGCCCGATCCCCCTCGCCCATTGCTGCCCGGGCCGCTGCCATTCCAACCAGGATCTGCCCGTTGTTCGGAGCGAGACCGAGAGCACGCTCGTAAAACGGCCGGGCGTCCAGGCCGGCCTCCATCGCCGTCCGGGCGTGGCCGTGCGCAATGCTGACTTCCGTTGGCGCCAGGCGAGCCGCTTCCTCGAACGAGACAAGCGCGGCCTCATGTTCGTCCAGCGACCGTTCGAGCAGCGCCTTCCATTGCCACACGGTTGCGCTCTGCGATTGCGAGCCGGCCTGCTCCAGGAGCGGCAAGGCACGCTCCTCCTCACCTTCTTCCAACGCCTTTCGCGCAAGCTCCGCCAAGGCGTCGGCATTCGTGGATGTCGAAAGTCTCGTAGCCATCGACTCCGTAACGCTCACAATGCCCCGACCCCGCCTTCGCTTCCGATCAGCGCCGCGACCGCCGCGCGTTCAGCCTTAGTCAAATCCGGATGCCAAACATCGAAGATAAAAACCGCGCGCAGCTCATCGCTCGGATTCAGCGCCTCGTGCTCGATGGTATCGTCGAAGACGAAGGCGTCCCCGCTCTTCCAATAGCGCGTCTCGGCCCCGACGCGGAACCAGCAGCCCTCGGGCACAATCAAAGGCAAATGACAGACTAGGCGGGAGTTGCTCACCCCAACGTGCGGTGGAATCGCGGTTCGCGGAGCGAGCAGCGAGAACATCGCGTTCGGGCCCGAGCCACGAACGTCTGGCTGCGGAAACGCCTTGAGGAGATCGAGCGTTCGCGGACAGTGTCGGGCGTTCGCTTCGATCAGTTCGCCGTTTTGCCAAAGATGGATCGCGGTCCAGTCGGGATTTCGGTTGAGCGGCCGCCACTGCGCGAGAGGCAAATGGTCGTCGTACTGGATATAGGGAACAAGCTCGGCCCGCTCTTCGGCCATAACCGTCTTGAGTTCCTCGGCGATCGCTTCGGTCGCCGCTTCCAGGGCGTCGAGCCACGGAAAGAGACGACGAGGATGGAATTCACGCTCGGCGAGCTCTGGAAACTGAAAATGCGTCGGACTGCTGTGATAGGCTTTGGTCCGACCTAACGCGTTGTCGCGGAAGCGCTCGATCCTCCTTCGCTCCTCCTCGGTCGCATCGCTTTCGACCGACGCCGTCGCCGATTTCAGCCGGGCCTCGCGTGCGTCGATCCAGGCGGCATGCTGCCGTTCGCCTTCTGCGATCACCGCGGCAAGCTGCGGCGGAAGATCGCCGTCCGGCTTCTGGGCAAGGGCGTGACCCCATGCTTGCCCGGCATCCGGATCGCCCAGCCGCTGAAGCAGGCTGGCTTTCATAAGAAGGGTCGTGAAATCCAGCGGTGAGACGGACAGGGCGCGATGCACGGCCTCGAGAGCTGCCTGCGGATCGCCGGTCGCTCGATACAGGGCGGCGACCTTCAGCCAGAGATCGGCGTTGCCGGGCTCTCCCTCGGCGGCCTTGTGCAACAGAGTGACGGCACTTCGAAGGTCGCCTCGAGCGACCGCTTGATCCGCCTCTTTGATCAAGCCGACGCTTGCCATCTGGTCACAAGGTGTAGCCGAACTTGGCTACCCACCGCTCTAGGACGGGCAGGGCCGGCTCGAGGTGCTGGCGATAATTGCGCCAGCGTCCGGCGGAGCGATCATAGATTGGCTCGGCGACCTGCGCGTAACTCGCCGTCTTGATCCGCCCGCGGTTGAGCGCGGTCGATTCATGGTCGAGCACTTCGTCGCTCCAATCCAGCGAGAGGAATTCGAGCAGCGACCGCAGTTCACGTTCGCGGTCGGTGACGACGTTCTCGTAGACGACCGTATGAACGGGCAGACCAATCACGGCCCGCGCCTTCTCGAAATATTCGAAGCTGAGATCGTACAACTCCGCAGCCGTATCCAGCCGCAGGAAGTTCGACATGCCATCGTTCAGCTTGAAGTTGGTGATGAAACAGCTGAGCACGACGTCGCAGGGGTGCCGCATCGCAAGGATGATCCTGGCCTTGGGGAAGAGCCTCCGTATCACTGGGACCGCGTTCATCGACAGTGGGTTCTTGTCGACGAGTAGCTTGCCCGGTGCGAGCGAGGCGTGGAGGCCTGCCACCCGGAAATATTCGTCCCTCGCGGCGCGGATCTGTTCGTCGGTCGCGCTCGCCAAATCCTCGAACGGCAGGATCTTCGTCGCCTTGAGAAGCGTCGGCTCCTCCTCGAGCACCTCAATGCCCTCGTGGCCCATCAGCATCGTGTCGAGCAGGGTCGTTCCGGATCGTGGGAAACCCACAAGGAACGTCGGAGTCATGCCTTCGTAAGACTGAGACTCTTCCCGCCAGCCGCTTAGCCATTCCGACGAAAGCGTATCGGAATGATTGCGAACGACTGAGCGGTAGTTTGCCGCGCGATCTTCCGGCCTCGACGTGTCGGCTCGCTGCAATCCGTTCATCCGCTCGAATGCAGCGAAGGCGTCCTCGTACTGGTCGGCGCCTTCCTTGAGCTGGCCAAGGAGATGGTAGCGGCGGACGCTCTCCAGTTCCTCCGGAACTTTGTCGAGTGCCGCCAGGCCTTCGGCGAAACGCTTGCCGCGACGGTGATCGAACGCTCGAATGAAGTTCAATACGTCTTCGCTGGCGCCCCGCGCGTCCGCCTCCTTCACGAGTGCAGTCAGGTCTCCCACCCGGTTCGTAAGCTCGAAGACGACCGCCAGACCGAGGTTGCCAAGTGAATTGCCGGGTTCGAGCTCGAGGACGCGGCGATAGGATTGCTCGGCTGCCTCGGTCTTCAGCAGATGGAGTCGCTGGCCGGCGAGCCCAAGCAGAAGTTCCAAATCCTTCGGATCGCGACCGGATGCCGTCTCGATGGCCTCGAGTGCGTCGTCCTCGCGTCCCAGCTCCCGCTGAATCGTGTGCAATTCACGAAGCGCCCGAGTGTCTGTCGGAAACTCGTCAGCCATTCCGCGAAGCCGCTCGATCGCTTGTTCGACTTGGCCCGCGCCCGCAAGCGCCATCGCGAAGTTCAGCCGAACCGGTGGCGACGACGGATTGAGCTCAACCGCCTTCTGAAGAGCGGCCACGCTCCCTTCTGCATCGCCGGCCAGGCGACGTGCGTTCCCGAGATTGTTCCAGCTCTCCCAGTCGGACGGCGCCCTGGCCACAACTTCCTCGTAAGCCGGAATGGCAATCGGGAACTGCAGCGTTTCCTGGGCGAGAAAGGCACGCAAGCGCATCAGACCCAGTGTCGGATCCGCTCTGGCCAGGTCCTCGGGCAACACATCCAGCGCTGCAGCGTGATTGCCTTGCTGAGCCAACGCGGAAGCAAGGTTAGCGGCAACGATGGCGTCCGAGGGCCTGGCGGTTTGGGCCACCTGAAGATGGCGTATGCCGGCGTCGAGATTGCCGGCCTGGCAGTTGAGCGTCCCCAGCATCGCGTTGAGCGCGGTCGCATCGCCGCCGTTGGCAAGAGCGCGATCACCGATTTTGATGGCGTCGACCAATCGGCCCGACCGTGCGGCGGTGATTGCATCGCGGATTGCGGAAGCGGTCTGGTCGTCAAGTACGGAAGCGGCAGTCATCGCGGCAATCTAGCGCAATTGCAGGGAAGTGACAGCCTTGGGAGCCAACAACTTCGCGCAAAGAAAAGGGCGGCGGACCTTTCGGTCCACCGCCCAATTCTTGGCTTCAGCTTCGCTTAGCCGCGCTCTGGCGCCGGCGGCGGCGGCGGAGGCGGCGGCGGCGGAGCCGGGCACGCCTCGGTCGCCAGGATCACCGAGCCATCCGGGCACGTCTGCGTAGCAGGCGGCGGCGGGGGCGGCGGCGGCGGCGGCGGAGGCGCAACCGGAGCCGGAGCCGGCTTCGGTGGCAGGAAGTCGATCGTCGCGCCAACCCAGAGCAGGCGACCCAGGGCGTCCCAGGTACCCGGATAGGTGTTGCCGTTGCACGAGCCGGCCGGGCAGAGGTTGGTACCGCCGACGGACGCGCTGCCACCGGTGATCAGCGGCGGATCGTTGTCGGTCAGGTTGTTGACACCCGCCCGGAGGTTGACCCGATCCCACAAGGTGTAGGTGGCTGCCAGGTCGAGGTAGTTCTGAGCCTTGACCTTCACACCCGGATCGAAGTGGTTGTCGCTTCCGACCGTATTGCTGTCCTGAAGCGTCTCGGCTCTGACCTTGCCGACATAGCGCCACTGCAGCGACAAGCCGAGGCCGAAGTTCGACGTCCAGGTCGTGCGGAGCTTGTGCCTCCACTCGGGGATCGGAGCCGAACCGGCGGTTACGCCGCCCGAGCAGATCGGACCGTAGAAACCGACGCAGCTATATGGTTCGGACCCTTCGAGACCGATGTCGACCTTGTACTTGTCCATCCAGGTTCCGACGAAGCTCCACCCCAGCTTGCCGAGGTTGAACAGCGGATGCGAGTAGGACGCGTTCACGTCGAGGCCCGCGGTTTTGATGGTCGACGTGTTGACCGGTGTGTCGATCACGAAACCACCGGAGGTCAGCCAGAGCGAGCCGGCCGCGTCGCGGTTGATGAGAGCGCAAGCCGCTGCAGGATTGGCCGCATCCGTCGTGTTGTTGACGCAGGCGTTCAGGATCGCATCAGCACCGTAGCCCTGGATCGCATTCTCAAGCTTGATGTTCCAGTAGTCGACGGTGAGCGCAAACCGCGGAATGAAGCTCGGCTGGATGACCGTGCCGACGCTCCAGGTCGTGCCCTTCTCGGGTTGCAGGTCGACATTGCCGCCGAGCAGGCCGTTGTACTGGCCGGCCGGGTTCGGGCTGATGGACTGACCGACGCTAAGACCCTGCGCGATACAGCCCTGATCGATGTCGGCGAAATCCGGATCAACTCCAACTGCGTGACCCGCGCATGGATCGTTGGAGCCGTCGAGGCCGACGAAATTGGGAGCGAACAGCTCCTGGATATTCGGGGCCCGGACTGCGCGGTTGTACGAACCACGGAAGCGAATGTCGTTGACCGGGGCGAACTCAGCCGAGATCTTGTACGTGTCGGTGTCGTAGCCACCGCCACTGCTGAGGTCGTACCAGGACTTCCGATAGCCGAGGTTGATCGAGAATTCCTCGATGCCCTGGTTCTGGATGATCGGGATCTGCGCTTCGCCGAACACGTCCCAGACACGGAAGTTGCCGCTAACCGGAAGCGTCGGAGCACCCTGACCGGCCAAGTCGCCCGTCTGGAACGACTGGTCGGGATTGAGCTCGAGCGATTCACGCCGATATTCGACACCGGCGTTGATTGCGACACCGTCTTCGGCCCACGGAGTCTTGATGCCCGCATCGCCGAGCAGACCCGTGAAGTTCACGTTGCCAATCTGCTCGGAAGTGATGCCCTGGATCACGCCGAAGATGTTGAGGTAGTTGACCGCGGCGGCCGACGGCGAGGCGCCGAAGACGTCCCACGGCACGCAGTTCGGATCGCTTGCATCAAGGACCGAACGGCAGACGATCGACGAACCCGGCGTTCCGACCGGAACGACCGCTCCGTTGGCATCGACGTTCACGACATTCAACGCACGGTTCATACGAGCGATCGAGAACTCGTTCTTATAGACCTGCGTGTAGTTCGTCCGGCCATACTGGAAGTAGGCGTCGTACGAGAAGATGTTCGACAGGTCGCCGCGCGTGCCCAGCACTCCGCGCCAGCTCTGGTGCCGAAGGTCGGAGATACGCGGTCCGCCCTCCTCGTTGCGGCGAAGCAGCTGGAAGAAGGCTTGGTTGTACGTGTTGCCGCGCGCGTCGAAGAAGTCGATCGGCGTCGCACCATGCCCCGGCGTGCCGCCCGTTCCGTCGTTGAACGGCGCTCCGTCGGCGACCGGGAAGTTGCCGAGGAAGCCGACGATCAGGTTGTTCGGATCGCCGCAGATTGTCGCGAGCTGCTGAGCCGACATCAAAGGATTGTCGCAGTTGATGGTCAGCGTGTTGCCGAAGTCGCCCGACGGCGCGATCTGCGCCAGCGTGCGATCGTCCATGAACATGAACTCGAGGTACGGCTTCAATGCCGGACTGATCTCGTAGTCGGCGAAGGCACCGGCGATGTAACGCTCGTCGGGGCGCTGGTAGTAGTTCAGCGGCGCGAAGTTGAAGATGTTGCTCGTGCCCTGAGTGATCGTTCCCGGCCCAAGCGCTCCGATGGTCGAAGTGCCGTCGGTGAAGAAAACCACGTTGCCAGGGTTGGCGGTGGCCGACCCGCCGCACTGCGGGTTACCGGCTGCGCTGTTCTGGATGACGCAGGCCGAATAGTCGCGGTCACGCTGCAGAACTGGCTTCACGTTGCGATAGCCGAAATAGGCGACCGCATGGCCGCGGCCATCGTCGAAGCCGGCGCCGATCGTGACGGTACCGTCAAACGCACGGCCGTCGCTCGTGCTTCCAGTCGGCAGCGGATACGCGGCGGATGGGCCGCCACGAGCCGAGATCATGTCGCCGATGTGGACTGGATTCCCCATACCAATGCCGCTGCAAACGGCGCCGCCGCCAGTGACGCAATCCGCCACGAAGGGATTATCCTGGTTGTGTTGCCAGATGCTGTAGTTGCCGTCGAAGCGGACACCTTCGAAATTGGTGTCCATGATGAAGTTGACGACGCCCGCGACCGCGTCCGCACCGTACACCGACGATGCGCCGCCAGTCAGGACCTCGGCCCGCTTGATGAGCGAGGCCGGGATGACGTTAAGGTCGGCAGACTGGTTCGTGCTGTTCGGATCGCCCGGCATCAAGCGGCGGCCGTTGACGAGAACCAGCGAGCGCTTGGCACCGAGGTAGCGAAGGTCGACTTCGGCCGTACCCGTCGCGCCGTTCGAAACGCCCGACGCCTGTGCGGCGCCGACGGACGGCAGCTGGTTGAGAACGTCCTCGATCCTGCTCGAGCCGGAGAGCTTCACGTCCTGGTCGTTGACGACCGTGACTGGAGCAGCGGACTCAAGGTTCGGCTGCGGAATGCGCGAACCGGTAACAATGATGTCCTGGCCGCCCTGAACGTTCTCGCCCTCGGACGAGACAGACGGAGTCGGCTGGGCTTCAACCGGACCCGTCGGCTGCGAAGCAGCGGGATCGGCTGACTGCGTGTCTTGTGCCCACGCCGGCGTGGCCAGCGCAGACGCACCGACCAGCAAGGTCGACGCGAGCAGGTTTTGACGGAAGCTCGTCTTCATTTTGGTCCCCTTAATCGGCCCGATATTCTGGGCGCACGTTTCGGCCCATTCCTGGGTGCACGTGGCGTTCTCATTGTCCGATAAGTGACACATCACAAGGCTA
>DASSFK010000083.1:0-3662 GCA_035694565.1 Sphingomicrobium sp. | reverse complement strand
AGCCATGGCGGAAAGCTGAAGCGGACCGGCGCCGTCGAGCTCCAGTCCGTCACCGGCGACAAGCTTGCCGGCGAATATATCCTCGTCCGCGAGCTGACGGTCGGGGGAGTCACTCTGAAGAAGCTGCCGGTGGTGTTCGCGGATTCGCATGCCTTCAAGCGGCTTGGCCTGGACAATACTCCGGCGCTCCTTCTCGGAATGAACGCTCTTCGCAGTTTCGACCGCGTTTCAATCGACTTTGCACGCAAGAAGCTGAAGGTAGTCCTGCCCGAGGAAAGCCTCCTGGTGACCAAGGCGGTAGCTCTTCGCTGACTTCACCCACTGGCACTAGCGCCAGGGGTTCCCTAAATGACCGTCTTGTGCTTCGCGGCTGCGGTCTATGCCGCAATCCCTTGTCCGGACGCGTGGCGTGATCCTTCGGGCAGGGTGGAGGAGATTGAAATGCAGTCCGAGAACAAGCTGTTCGACGACTTCGTGAAGATGGTGAACGGAGTCGCCGGGACCATGGCCGGAATGGGCCGTGAGGCGGAATCCTCCATGCGCGAAAAGGCTCGCGAGTGGATGGCCGGAGCCGACTTCGTCGGGCGCGACGAGTTCGAAGCCGTCAAGGCGATGGCTGCCGCCGCCCGCGACGAGAACGAAGCCCTGAAGAGCCGGATTGTCGCCTTGGAAACGAAGCTTGGCGGGGCGACGGCCGGAGCGAAGCGCTCAACCAAGCCCAAGGGCAGCCCGGAGGCGTGAACCTGAGCGACGAAGAAGTCCAGGAAGAGCGGGATGACGGCGCTCCAATCGAGATCCTCGAGCAATATTTCGAGGCTCGCGGCTGGGCGTGCGAACGCTCGGGCGAGGGGGAAATCGTGGCTTCGGCAACCGGGAGCTGGACCCAGTACGAGCTTCGCGGAGTCTGGCGGCCCGAGGACCAGGTCCTCCAGTTTCTCGCGTTCCCAGACATCAAGGCGACTCCCGAGAAGCGCTCGGCGATCTACGAAAGCCTCGGCCTCATCAACGAGCAGCTCTGGCTCGGCCATTTCGAGATGTGGTCGGGCTCGGGTCTCGTCGTGTTTCGCCACGCGACGATCCTCGACACGCGCGAGAACGACGGGCTGACACTCGATCAGGCCGAAGCCATCATCGAGGCCGCTCTCGAAGAGTGTGAGCGCTTCTATCCCGTCTTCCAGTTTGTGCTGTGGGGTGGGAAATCGCCGGGCGAAGCCATCGCCGCGGCTCTGATCGATACGCACGGGGAGGCCTAAACTGGTACTGAATCCGATCTGGTTCATCGGCTGCGGCAACATGTCCGGAGCCATGGTCGAAGGCTGGCGGGCGGCAAACGTCGACCTTGGCGATGCAGTCGTCATCCGTCCGAGCGGAAAGCCGGTCGAGGGACTGCGGGTCACCACCAGCTATGCTGAGGCGGGCGCTCCGCCGAGGCTCGTCATCCTCGGCTTCAAGCCGCAGCAGCTGGACGAGGTGGTTTCGAAGCTGACGGCTCACCTCAGCTCCCAGACGCTGGTCGTCTCGATCCTCGCCGGCGTCGAACTCGAAACTCTCCGCCAGAAGCTGTGGACGGCTGGCGCAATCGTTCGCGCAATTCCGAACCTCCCCGTCGCGGTTCGCCGCGGCGTCGTCGCGCTCTATGGGGAAGATATTCCCGGCGAGCTGCACGACGAGGTTTCTCAGCTCTTCGCTCAGCTCGGTTACGCCCTGTGGGTCAACAGCGAGAAGAGCCTGGCGGCGGTCGGATCGGTGGCAGGTGCGGGCCCGGCCTACGTCGCGCGTTTCGTGGACGCCCTGGCGAAGGCCGGCGTGGAACGCGGACTGTCCGAGGATCTCGCCAGGACGATCGCGCTCGAGACGGTTCTCGGCACAAGCTGGATGGCGGCGACTACCCGCGACGATATGGACGACATCGTCCGCCGCGTCGCGAGCCCCAACGGCACGACCGAAGCCGGTCTTGCGGTGCTCGGGCGAGACGACGTCTTTAACAAGCTCATCTCGCTGACGATCAGCGCAGCTTCGCGTCGTGCCGCCGAGCTTGCCGAGGAGGCGAGGGGTCCCAAGCTTGCTCACGAGGCTCCATCGGCCTAGGTCAAAACCCGTAACAGGGACGAAACATGATCGGCGAACTCACCGTGGAAGATGACAGCCGTCTCGCCTTCGAGCCCACGGCGAAACCGGTCCCAGCAGAAGAGCGCGCCCGTCTCCTTGCGGACCCGGGCTTCGGCAGAGTCTTCACCGACCACATGGCGATGATCGAATATGACGAGCGGAAGGGCTGGCACGACGCCCGCATCACCGCCCGGCATCCGTTCACGATGGATCCCGCTTCGCCCGTTCTGCACTACGCTCAGGAAATTTTCGAAGGCCTGAAGGCCTATCGCCGTCCGGGCGGCGGCGCGGCGCTCTTCCGGCCCGATGCCAACGCGCGCCGGTTCGCCAAATCGGCCATCCGAATGGCGATGCCGCCGCTCCCCGAGGATATGTTCCTCGAATCCGTTCGCGGGCTCGTGAAGGCCGACCAGGACTGGATTCCGGAAACCGACGACGGATCGCTCTACCTTAGACCGTTCATGATCGCGAACGGCTCGTTCCTTGGAATGCGACCCTCGACGCAGTTCATCTACGCCGTCATCGCGTCATCCGTTGCCTCTTACTTCAAGGGAAATACGCCGAGCGTGTCGCTGTGGGTGACGCGCGAATATGTCCGCGCGGCGCCCGGTGGAACGGGTGAAGCCAAGTGCGGCGGCAATTATGCCGGAAGCCTTGTCGCTCAGGCGGAAGCGATCCGCAACGGATGCGATCAGGTCGTCTTTCTCGACGCGACCGAGCGCCGCTGGGTCGAAGAGCTTGGCGGAATGAACGTCTTCTTCGCCTTCAGCGACGGATCGATCCAGACCCCGCCGCTCGACGGGACCATTCTCCACGGAGTGACTCGCGATTCGGTGCTGACGCTGGCGCGCGACATGGGCCTCGTGGTTCGCGAGGAACCCTATTCGATCGAGCAGTGGAAGGCGGACGCCGAAAGCGGACGCCTGACCGAAGCCTTCGCGTGCGGGACCGCTGCCGTCGTCACTCCGATCGGGCGGGTCAAAGGCGTGGACGGCGAATTCACCATCGGTGGCCAGTCGACCGGGCCCCTGACGATGCGGCTGCGCTCGGCGCTCGTTGACATTCAGCGCGGCAATGCGCCCGATCCTTACGGCTGGGTCGAAAAGGTCCTCTAGGCGGTCAGATCGGCGAAGATCGACAGGTCGAGCATTTCGCTCGGTCCGAACCAGATCACGTGCTCGGTGTGGTCGGCATAGTCATCGCCGGTGCTGGTGTGCGCGAAAATGGTGAGGCCGTCTCGATTGAGCGCCATCCACTGAGCGAACTCGCCGAACTGCTCGGGGCGCACCGTCAATTGGCAGCTCCCTCTTGGATGGGGACCAACCGGGTTGGTGTGAAAATGCCCGACCCGAATGTCGAAACGCGTCCGCGCGGCTTCGGCCAGCCGCTTGGCGCGGTCCAGTTGATCGGCGTCGAAGTAGATGTGCGCGTGGAAATCGCGGATCGTTCCTTGGGTCATCGGCCGCCGCTTAGCAGAGACGCTCCGAAAGCGCGAAAGCTTGGGGTTCCCTTGGAAGACGCGGCGGCTATAAGCGCGCCTTTCCCGCATAGAC
>DASSFK010000082.1:0-4559 GCA_035694565.1 Sphingomicrobium sp. | reverse complement strand
GCCTGGGTCGCCGCGGAGACCCATGAGTTCGAGGGGCTCGAGGGCACCTTCGTCCACCCGTTCGACAATCACGATTTCATCGCTGGCCACGGTACGATGGGCCTCGAAATCCTCGAAGATTGTCCCGATGTCAGAACCGTGATCGCAGCGATTGGCGGAGGCGGCCTCATCAGCGGCGTCGGAAGCGCGATCAAGGCGAAGCGGCCGGACGTGAAGGTTCTCGGAGCCGAGCCGGAAACAGCGGCTCCCTACGCTCTGTCGCTGCGCGAAGGCGGGCCACGCAGATTTGACGACTGGCAGTCATCGTTCGTCGACGGTGCGGGCGGCAAGAGCGTGACCGCTCGGATGTGGCAGAGAATGCAAATGGTCGTGGACGGGTCGATCACGGTTACGCTCGAACAGACGGCCGCGGCCATGCGGCTGATCGCCGAGAAGTCGCGGACCATTGCCGAAGGCGCGGGCGGGCTTGCGCTCGCCGCCGCGCTCACCGGTCAGGCGGGCGAGGGGCCGATCGTCTGCATCGTCTCCGGCGGCAATATCGACCTCGACAAATTCGCAGAGCTCGTCGCCTGATCCGTCAATCTACGGCGTAGTCGTCGCCGTAGAATTTGCTCGTGCTGCGGGTGTGGAAGGTGATCGCCTTGATCGGCTCGTATTTCGGCGGTCCGAGACCAGGAAGAACGTCGAGAATTTCATCCTCCCAGAGGTAGACTGCCATCGGGAAGGACGTCCGCGCGCTGGCCAGGTGCGAACCGTCGATCGGCTTGCCGACGCGATGCGTGGTCGACGGGAGCCGGTCGTTCGAAATCCGCTGCATGTAGTCGCCGGTGTTGATGATGATCGACCCGCGTGGTGCATGAAGCCGCACCCACTTTCCGCTTCGCTGATTCCAGACCTGGAGACCATCGCTCCGCGAAGCCGGAAGGATGGTGAACAGGTCGACGTCTTCATGGCCGAGCAGGCGGCCCGCTCCCGAGCGGTGCTGCTGCTCCGTCATCGGCGGATAATAGTTCAGCCGAAGCCCGAAATTGGTCCGCGTTAGCTTCCGGTCGTAGATGTGCGGATCGCAGCCGAGGCCCTGGAAGATGGCCTGGGCGATCGGCTTGAACAAAGGCTCGTGCGCTTCGACCAGGCGCCGGAACTGCGGCTCATGTTCGCCAAGCGGCCAATAGTCCTCGGCACGCAGCGGCGCATCGCGGTCTTGCGGGATGTCGAACGCGCGCCTGCACCAGACCCAGCCCTCGACCAGATCGGGATGGATGTCGCTGGTCTCCTCGAGCGGGAAATAACCCTGGCTGACCGAGCCGTAGCGCCGCGCCCGGAACCGCATTTTCTCCTCGCTCGACGTCGAAGTGAACAGTTCCGCGACGCGGTCGTGCATCTCGTCATAGAGTGCCGGATCGACGCCGTGCCCAGTGAGGACCGCGAAGCCGATCTCTTCCAGGGCCGAAATGAACTCGTCGGCGAAGTCGGCCTTGTCGTCAGGACCGCCAGTCAGGAACCGAGCGAAGTCGAGCGTCGCGATCCGATAGTCGTCGTCGAATTCGTCGAGCGCGTCCTCGGCAAGCCGATAGGTGTGCGCCTTGCGGACCTGGTCGTACTTTTCGAAGTCCCGATTGAGGGCGTTGGCGTCGGTCATGATGCGGCGACCGCTGCTGTAGCACCCTCGGCCCGATGGTCGCGACGTCCATGGACGGCCGCTCGGAACAGGATCGCGGCAGAATAGAGGACGACGACCACCACCATCCAGCGCAGGACCTCGATCGGCATCGATTTCACGATCAGCGCCGCGACCAGCACGGCCGGGATCCCGCCGAGCGTCAATCCAAGCACGACGCGCATGTCGACTTGCCCGATCTGCATGTGGCGGATGCTGGCCGTCGCGCCCATCAGCGAGCCTCCGAGCGCCATGATCGGAAAGCAGAGCCGCGGATCCATTCCCATCAGGCTCAGCATGACGAGCATCGGCGCGTAATTGCCGACCCCGAAATTGGCGAGGACGCCCATGACGAAGCTGGCGGCGACCGCAACAATGGTGAGTCCGAACGGGAGTCCGGCCCCCTCCCCTCCGCCGGGGAAGAGGTGGAGGTTCGTCATGACGTAGGCAATCGCCGCGAGCATAAGGCCGACCGCCAGGACCATCTGGACGACCCATACTCTTGCTCGAGCGACCAGCGGCGCTCCGACGATCCCGCCGATCATCGTTGCGAGGGCAGATCCGACGAGAAGCGTCACGTCGACCTTCACGCCCAGAAGGATCAGGAAGATGACGCTTTCGGCCATGACCGGCGGTGTGAGGCCGACGAGCATCGTCGGCGGGATCAGGCGGTCGGGCACCAGCTTCCGGAACTTGAGCCAGGCGGCGGTCGGAGCGAAGGAGCCGATCCCGAGCGTGTCGAAGAAGTTGACGACGGCGCCGAGCAATGTGGTCTCGAATGTGGGGGATGCCTTCGTGGCAAGGGCCGAGCGCACGAGGAAGGAGAGATTGACGAGAATGGCGAGCGCAAGCGTTGCGACGATCGCAATCAGCATTGCCTTGCCTCCATCTCGAACGAGGACTCCAGAATATCGGTCATGGTGGTCACCTGAAACAAAAAAGCCCGCCGATGGCGGGCGGGCAGTCGATGATCGTTGGCTGGTCGATCAGTCGCGCCATCGCTCCGCATGTGCAAAGCCACGCCACCAAAGGCGGACGGAGCGGTCAGCGGCGACGGCATTCAGGTCTGTCATCGATGCAATTGCTAGGCGACGAAAGTTGTCGGCGTCAAGCTAGAGCCATCCCTTCGACCGGTACCATTCGGCGGTTTGCTTCAGCCCCGCTGCGGTCGCGATTTCGGGCCTCCAGAAGGCGATTGGCGGAGCCCGGTCAGGCGAGACGACCCAGTCGGGATGGCAGAAATAGGCGACCCGGTCGGGCGTCAGCTTGGCCTTGTCGCGACGGACCAGGCGGTCGATCCGCGATGCAACGGACAGAAGGAGGCGCGGCGTGGAGATGGTCCGGGCCGGCACTCCGACCGCTTTGGCCAAGGCATTGCCGAACTCGACGTGCGACCATCCGCCGCGATGGCCGTCGTCCGGCTCGATGACGATCTTTTCGGGTGCTTCCGGCTGCGCCGCAGCGAGCAGGAGCCGCGCGAGATCGTCGACGTGGATCAGCGAAAGCTTTCCCTTCGGCGGCATGTAGATCTGGCCGCCGCGCGCCATCTTGAACAGCTCCAGCGTTTCCTTGTCGCCGGGTCCGTAGACCGCCGGCGGCCGTACGATGACCCAGTCGAGCCCGGACCCCTTCACCAGTTCTTCTGAGCGTGCCTTGGACGCGCCATATCGGGAAAGCTTCGGCTCGCGAGCGGCAAGCGAGGAGACGTGGACGAAACGCCGCGTGCCCGCTGCGGTAGCCGCTGCAAGCATTGCGAGCGTGCCTCTGACGTTGCCGGCCTCGAAGCCCGCCGCGTCCGGGGCGTTGATCACTCCCGCGACGTGGATGATGGCGTCGCTCTCGACGACGAGCTTTTCGAGCGCTTCGCGATCGTCGAGGCTGCCGACGATCCACTCGACGCCGTCACGCGGTTCCTGCGCCCGGCGGGTCAGCGCGCAGACGCGGTGGCCGCGCTCCACCGCAAGGTCGATGAGCCGGCTGCCGACAAAGCCGGTGCCCCCGGTGATGGCGAGGGTCAAAGCGGCGACCAGGGCCGCTCCTCCGCCGCCGCTTCTTCTCTTGCCTCGACTTCCGACCCGACGCGCCGGATCACGGTGTCGAGCAGTGGCTCAATGCCTTCGCCGAGCGGCGCCGAGATAGGGAATGGCGTCTGCCCGGTTGCGTCTTCCAGATCGCGCTTCAGCTCGTGCAGCCGTTCCTCGGTAACGAGGTCGGCCCGGCTGAGTGCGACGACTTCCGGCTTGTTGGCAAGGCCCGCGCCATAGCTTTCGAGCTCACCGCGAACGACGCTCCAGGCTTCCACGGGGTCGTCACCCGCCGCGTCGACGAGATGAAGAAGCATTTCCGTGCGCTCGACATGGCCGAGAAAGCGATCGCCAATGCCGGCGCCTTCCGCTGCGCCTTCGATCAGGCCCGGAATATCGGCGAGGACGAACTCGCGGCCCTTGTGTCGAACGACCCCGAGCTGCGGACGGAGCGTCGTGAACGGATAGTCGCCGACCTTCGCCGACGCGTTGGTGACGCTATTGAGAAGCGTTGACTTGCCCGCGTTCGGCAGCCCGACGAGCCCGACGTCGGCGAGCAGCTTGAGCCGAAGCCAGACCCACATTTCCTCGCCCTCGATGCCGGGCTGGTGCTGGCGCGGGGCACGGTTGGTCGAGGTCTTGTAGCTGGCGTTGCCGCGGCCGCCCATTCCGCCTTCGAGAAGGACGATGCGCTGTCCTTCCTCGGTCAGATCGACGAGCAGGGTGCGGTCTTCGTCGTCGGCCAGGACCTGCGTTCCGACCGGAACCTTGACGACGAGGTCGGGCGCGCTGGCGCCGGTCCGGTTGGAGCCGGAGCCGCCGGAGCCGCGCTTGGCGCGGAAGTGCTGCGTGTAGCGAAAATCGATGAGCGTATTGAG
>DASSFK010000081.1:0-3231 GCA_035694565.1 Sphingomicrobium sp. | reverse complement strand
TTGAACTATTTTGAGTTTATCTCGGCTGGCGTGCTGCGCGGCGACTTGGATCCAACCATCGTCCGCCAAAGTGTGCGAGGGTTCATCGAACACTATCACGACAAGTGTGAGCCTTACATTCAGCAGCGGCAGGTCGGGAATCCGAGAGTGTATGAACACCTCAGGAAGGTAAGAGCCCACTACCGAGAGCCGTAATCCGGAGATTCACATCTCCGTCTGGCACCTAGCTAGTCTTCGCTCTTCACGACATCGCCCCGCGCCATCACGAAGGCGACCTTCTTCAGCACCCTGACGTCGGTCAGCGGATCGCCCGCGACCGCGATGATGTCGGCCGATTTGCCGGGTTCGATGGTTCCGATCTCGTTCGAGAGCCCGAGCAGATCCGCCGCATTCACGGTCGCGGCCTTGATCGCTTCCACCGGCGGCATTCCGAATTTCACGAGCAGTTCGAACTCGTCCGCGTTGCGGCCGTGCTTCGAGACGCCCGCGTCGGTCCCGAAGGCGATCTTCACGCCCGCGGGATAGGCCTTCCGGAGCGACTGGCCGGTGATTCCGATGCGCCATTCGATCTGCTGCTTGACCGCCCCCGTATAGGCGTTCGGGTCCTTGGCGAGCCGTTCGACATAGCCGTTCACGGTCGACAGCGTCGGCACGTAGTAGGCGCCGGTTTCCTTGAAGAGCCTGACGATCTCGTCGTCCATCACGGTGCCATGCTCGATCGAATCCGCTCCGGCGCGAAGCGCGAGCTTGATCCCGTCCGAGCCGTGGGCGTGGACCGCGACCTTCCGGCCATAGGCATGCGCGGTCTGGACGAGCGCCTTCGCCTCGTCGTCGAACATCCGGGTGGCGAGGCCGGTGCCGCTGTTCACTCCGCCCGTCGTCGCGAACTTGATGACGTCCGCCCCTCGGTCGATCTGGCGGCGAACGACGCGGCGGCAGCTTTCGACGCTGTCGCAGAGGTTCTCCGGGTTCGGCGTCCAGTGGGCGACGAGATCGTCGTTGAGCGATCCGCGCCCGTCCATGTGGCCACCGGTGGTCGAGATCGACTGGGCGGCGTCGATGATGCGCGGCCCCTGGACCCAGCCGCGATTGACCGCCTCGCGAAGCGCGAGCGTGTCGCCATGGTCGTCGCCAAGATTGCGGACGGTGGTGAAGCCGGCGCGCAAGGTCTTCATCCCGTTCATCTGCGTTTCGAAGGCGTGCAGCGGCATGTCGTCGCGAACTTCGGCGAGGAGCGCCTGCTCGCCCCCGCGGTCGCTGACGAGATGAACGTGGCTGTCGATCAGTCCGGGGAGGACCGTCTTGTCGCCAAGCTCGACGACGGCCGCTCCCGCCGGCGCCGACAAATGGCCGTCGCGGATTTCGACGATCCGGCCGTTGTCGACGACGATCGTCGAGGGCCCGAGCGGAGCCCTGCCCGGAACGGCGATCACTCGCCCGGCATGGATGTAGGTCGGAGCGGCAAGCGCGGCGGAGGCGCCCGACGCGAGGGCGGCAGCGAGGAAAAGGCGATTGAGCATCACGGGAGCTTAGGGCCGCCGCTTCCAAGCGCAACGACGATCGCGCCCGCCCAATTCGCGGCACCTTAGGGGTTTATCCCGAGTGCCGTCGGCATAACGCCGATTAATATACGGTGCAGACGCTCAGGTGTCCTCGAGACCGTTTCAACCTCTCCCCAAGAGGCCGTTTCGAGAGCTTCGAAGGCGGTTCCGTCCTGCTATCCGGACGGGCCGCCTTCTCTTTTACTCGGTCGTCGCCCCGTCCCATTCTTCGGAATGGTGCCGGGCCTCGGCGTCGCCCTTGGTGCTCTGGACGATCTTGTCCTTGTGCTCGGGCGGCCCGTAGAGCGTGTAGAAGCGCAGCGGCTCGGTGCCGGTATTGCGGACATTGTGGCGGGCGCCCGCGGGAACGATCACGGCGAAATCGTCCATCACCGGATTCTCGCGGCCGTCGATGTCGACCGCGCCCTGCCCTTCCTCGAAGCGGAAGAACTGGTCGCGGTCCTCGTGGACCTCCTCGCCGATCGCTTCGCCCCGCTGGAGCGTCATCAGCACCAGCTGAAGATGCTCGCCGGTGTAGAGCACCCGCCGGAAATCCTCGTTGTCGACCGTCAGCTTGTCGATATCGTCGCAAAAACCGCGTTTCATCGTGCCGCGCCTCCGTTTGAATTCATCCATTTGAGTCAAACCAGCCATTCAGCGGATCGTTGCCCCAGTTCATCAGCGAATAGCGCCAGCGCGAGGTCGCGACGTTGATGGGCTCCTGCGCCCGGTGCCGGCGCACGTAGCCGACGACCTTGCGCATGTGGACATAATCGTCGTCGGTGAGATCGTCCCTGGCCTTGCCGAGGATGGCGAGGATCCGCCGGCCGCTGGCGTGGCCGACGCTCTCGCCATTGCCCTTGCCGTCCTTGCCCTTCCAGCCGACGCCGCGGCTCTCCCTGGTGTCGAGCCACGCCTTCAGCTCCGGCGCGGACATGTTCACCATATCCTCGAAGTCCCTGCGGACCTTGTCGCGGTCGAGCCCAGCCATTCCTGCGAACAACGCGGCTCGCGCGATTTGGCTCAGTCGCGAGTGATCAGCTCGCCGCCCTTGATCACCGCGACGGGCTTTTCGAGCACTCGGACATTGCTCAGCGGGTCTCCGTCGACGGCGACGATGTCGCCGTAGCGGCCGACCTCGATCTCGCCCACATCGCTCCGTCCGAGCGCTTCCGAAGCGTTCCTGGTCGCCGCCTGGATCGCCTCCAGGGGGGTCATCCCATATTCGACCATGACCGCGAACTGCTGGCCTACCATCGAGTGCGGCATCACGCCCGCGTCCGAACCGAAGATCATCCGGACACCGGCCTGGTGGGCCTTGCGGAAATTGTCGCGCTGGATCTGGCCGATCTCGCGGTCCTTGCGGATGTTCTCCTCGAGCTCGCCGTTCTTTCGGCCCTCGGCCTGCGTATAGTCGGTGTTCTTGATGTCCATCGAGAACCAGACCGGGCGAGCGCGGGCCTTCGCCAGCCTGATGCTTTCGTCGTCAAGCAGGCTGGCATGCTCGATCGTGTCGATGCCGGCGCGGATCGCCGCGTTGATCCCGGAAGCACCATGGGCGTGGGCGGCAACGCGCAGGCCCTGCATGTGCGCTTCGTCGGCAATGGCGCGCAGCTCCTCTTCGCTGAGCTGCTGCTGGCCTGGCGTGTCACCGCGCGAGAAGACGCCGCCCGTCGCACAGACCTTGATC
>DASSFK010000080.1:0-2166 GCA_035694565.1 Sphingomicrobium sp. | reverse complement strand
CGCTGGACCGGGTGCAAACGAACCGGCGTCTCGGCGGCGACGGTACGCGGCAGGTAGATCGAGACGGTCGTGCCCTTGCCCGACTGGCTCTCGATCCCGACCTCGCCTCCCGACTGGTGGGCGAAACCGAAGATCTGGCTGAGACCGAGACCGGTGCCCTTTCCGACCGGCTTGGTGGTGAAAAAGGGCTCGAACGCCCTCTCCATGACCTCGGGGGTCATTCCGCAGCCGGTGTCGGTCACCGCGATGCGGACATATTCGCCCGCGCGGACGTCGCCGACCTCGTTGGCAGCCAGGGTCAGGTTGCTCGCCGTGATCTTCATCAGCCCTTCGCCGCTCATCGCGTCTCGGGCATTCACTGCGAGATTGACGATCGCATTCTCGAGCTGGTGCGGATCGACGTAGATCGGCCAGACGTCTGGCGCGAGATCGACCTCGACGTGGACTCGCTCGCCGAGCGTACGGTCGAGAAGGTCCGACATGCCCGAGACGAGCTCGCGGCCGTCGACTCGCTCCGGCAACAGCGGCTCCGACCGGGCGAACGAAAGCAGGCGGCGGGTCAGTGCGGCTGCGCGGGTCGCTCCCTCCATCGCATTGTTGAGATGGTTGAGCACCTCGCGACGCGGGCCATTCAGGCGCCGGCGCGCGAGGTCGATGCCGCCGACCACGACCGCGAGCATGTTGTTGAAGTCGTGCGCAATGCCGCCGGTGAGCTGTCCGACGGCCTCCATTTTCTGGACTTGGCGAAGCTGGGCCTCCGCGGCCTCGCGCTCCTCGGCTTCGGCCTTCAGAGCAATGTTCGCTTCTCTCAACTCCCTGGTCCGTTCGGTGACCGCTTCTTCGAGCGCCTCCGCGCGCTCAGTCTCGGACTCCGCGAGCTTCTTCGCATAGGCGAACTGCCGGATCGCCTGGACCGAGACGACGCCGAGGAAGATGGCGCCGACGCCAACGATGACTCCAAGCCAGCTGAGGAAATCGGTCAATCTGTCGGCTTCGGCGGAGAAGAACTTGGTCTGCTCCATCCGCTGGCGAAGGAGGGTCCGCTCGGCGGCCGCTATCTCGGCGAGCTTACCCGAAAGATCCGACCCTACGGGAGACCCGGCGGCCTGATAGAAATAACCGGTACCGCCCGAGCCCTGCTTCGCGACGGTTGCGCGCGCCGCCAACGCGAATTCCTGCCCGCGGATCTGGTAGAGCTGCATCAGCTCCAGCACGCGCTGGCGCTGCTGCGGATCGGTCCGGACCAGCCGCTCGAGCTGCCGGATCTGCTGCCCGGCAAGGCGCCACTGGCTGTAATAGATATTCCCGCTGGTCTTGATCTCCTCGTCGAGGACGAACCGGCCAAGACCGGCTTCGGCGCGGGAGATGCTGGCGTCGACGGCGCGGGTCAGCAGGTTGACGTCATATGCGTGGCGTTCGCCCTCAAGCGCGCGGTCGCGCGCTTGGTTGGACATGGCCACAAGCACGACCATGGCGAGTAGAATCAGGGTGGCAAGAAGTGCTCCTGCCGCTGCCCCACCACGTCGCCAGTCGAACTGGAGATCGTCCCCGCTGGGCGTCATTGCGTCAGCTTAGACCTGTATTGAGGCAGACGGAAGCCGAGTTAACGTTTAAATGCAGCCGGTGGCGCGCCCCGCCGCAGCGAACATTCCGAGTATCTCCTCGACCTGGTCGCCGCTGTGCTCCGCGCAGAGGGAGCAGCGCAGGAGCGTCATCCCGGCAGGAGTGGCAGGGGGACGGGCAAGATTGACGTAAAGGCCCTCGTCCAGCAGCGCCTCCCACATCGCGGCGCCGGTCTCGAGGTCCGGCATGATCACGGCGATGATCGCCGACTGCGGCTCGTCGGTGCCGAGCTTGAACCCGAGCTGACGAAGGCCCGCGTGGAGGCGCTTCGAATTTTCCCAAAGGTGTTCACGCTTGGACTTGCTATCCATCAGCTTCCGGATCGACGTCGCCGCGGTCGCGACGACCGAGGGTGGGAGCGAGGCGGTGAAAACGTAGGGCCGGCAAACCAGCCGCAGGATCTCGAACTTGGGATGGTTCGAGACGCAGAAGCCGCCGACCGTGCCGACCGACTTGGAGAAGGTGCCGATGATGAAATCGACGTCGTCGATGATCCCTTGCGCCTCGGCGACGCCGCGGCCGTGCTCGCCGATGAAGCCCATC
>DASSFK010000079.1:0-2150 GCA_035694565.1 Sphingomicrobium sp. | reverse complement strand
ACGCTTTCCTATTTCGGCGCGCAGATGCGTTTCGACCTGTCGAAGGGCTTCCCGCTTCTGACGACGAAGAAGCTGCACCTGCGCTCGATCATCGTGGAGCTGCTCTGGTTCCTGCGCGGCGACACCAACGTTCGCTGGCTTCAGGACCGCAACGTCAGCATCTGGAACGAATGGGCCGACGACAACGGCGACCTCGGCCCGGTTTACGGGAAGCAGTGGCGGCACTGGGAGACGGCCGACGGCCGCGAGGTCGACCAGATCCGCAACCTCGTCGACTTGATACGCCGAGATCCGTCGTCGCGGCGGCAGATCGTAACGGCCTGGAATCCCGGCGAGATCGAACGCATGGCGCTCGCGCCCTGCCATTGTCTGTTCCAGACCCATGTGGCCGGCGGGCGCCTGAACTTGCATCTCTACCAGCGAAGCGCGGATTTCTTTCTCGGCGTTCCCTTCAACATCGCAAGCTATGCGCTTCTTGCGCACATGCTTGCGAGGGAAACAGGGCACGAGCCCGGCGTGTTCGTCTGGACCGGCGGCGACGTGCATCTCTACTCGAACCATCTCGAGCAGGCCCGGCTTCAGCTCGGCCGCGAGCCTCGCTCGCTCCCGCAATTGATGCTCAAGGATCGGGGCCAGTCGATCTTCGACTACGAGCCGGAGGACTTCGCCTTCGACGCGTACGAGCCGCACCCGCACATTTCCGCGCCCGTCGCCGTTTAGGCGCAAATCACCGTGCCGCTCGAAAATAACGGCGGCGGAATGGAGCGCTTCCGGACCAAGCGCGTTGGATGGCCCATCAAAGGAGGAATCTTCATGGTTCAGAAGCTTCTTACGGCGGCGCTGATTACCGCGGCGCTCGCGACCGCCGCTTGTAACACCGTTCGTGGTGCTGCTCGTGACGTGAACTCGGTTGCGAACTGCACCGAGAACGCGATCAACGACAAGAACTGCTGAGTAACGGCTTCCAAGCCGAAGCCGAATCGCAACAGTTGAAAGTGCCTCGCCGGGGAAACGTCTCCTGCGGGGCATTTTTCATGACGCGTTCATCCCGCAGACAGTCGACAAGAGCTTCAGTAGGATTATTGTTGTTCCGGGTACGTAAGGAGGGTGGACATGAAATCGAAGGTGATCACGGCATTGTTGGTGGGAACTTGCGTTGCGCTTGCAGCCTGCAACACTGTCCGCGGCGCTGCGACGGATGTCGGCTCGGCCGCCAACTGCACGCAAAATGCCATGCACGGCGGCCGCTGCTAATCAGCGCCGACGAAGCGTAAAAAAGAAGCCCCGCCGGTTTGCGCCGGCGGGGCTTTTCGTTTGCCTCGAAAGGCTAGCGACTATTCGGTGAGATAGTCGCCGGCATCCGCGTCCGTGCCATGGCCGCTCGGAACCACCTCGGCCAGCGGGTCCTCGCCCGTACCGGCCGTGTCGTCACGACGCGAGCGGGCCTTTTCGGCCGCACGCAGCTCGTCGGCCGAGTCCGGAGCGATCAGCGCCTCCTGCAGGCGACGGTGGGTCGCACGGAGAGCCGCGTCACGACTGGTGGCCGCAACCCGGAGCTCCTTCATGCTGGAGCCGGTGCCGGCCGGGATCAGGCGTCCGACGATCACGTTCTCCTTGAGACCCGTGAGCGTGTCGACCTTGCCCTGGACGGCAGCCTCGGTGAGGACTCGGGTCGTCTCCTGGAACGAAGCCGCAGAGATGAAGCTTCGGGTCTGCAGGCTCGCCTTGGTGATCCCAAGGAGGACCGGCTTTCCTTCGGCCTTCTTCTGCTTCTTCTCGAGACGCGAGTTGACCTCGTCCATCTCTTCGCGATCGACCTGCTCGCCGGCCAGCAGCGTGGTATCGCCGCCGTCGGTGATCTCGACCTTCTGCAGCATCTGGCGAACGATCACCTCGATGTGCTTGTCGTTGATCTTCACGCCCTGCAGTCGATAGACCTCCTGGATCTCGCTCACGAGATATTCCGCGAGCGCCTCGACGCCGAGGACCTCCAGGATGTCGTGCGGATCCGGCGAACCGCCCACGAGGTTGTCGCCCCGCTTCACGTAATCGCCTTCCTGCACTTCGATGATCTTCGACTTCGGAACGAGATACTCGACTGCCTCCGAACCATCGTCCGGAACGATCGCGATCTTCCGCTTGGCCTTGTA
>DASSFK010000078.1:0-2735 GCA_035694565.1 Sphingomicrobium sp. | reverse complement strand
CCGTCTGCGGTCAGCAGCACGATCGGCGCCGCCGCGCCGGTCAGCACCCGCTCTTCCTCTGGCATCAAGCTGCAATAGCGCCGGATCACGCCAAGATCGTGCGCCATTAGCGCGAATGGCTTGGCGTCGCGCTGCTTCAAGCGCCGCAACAGGGTCACCGCCTGCGGGTCGGTCGCGTCGCAGGCGAGCTGATAGCCGCCGAGTCCTTTGATCGCCAGAATCTCACCGGCTGCGATCAGCCGCGCTGCGCCTTCGATCGGGTCGCCATCAACGAGCGCGCTGTCGTCGAGCCGAACCAGTTGCAGCTGGGGACCGCAAACCGGGCAAGCGATCGGCTCGGCGTGAAAGCGGCGGTCGACGGGATCGCGATATTCGCGCTCGCAATCCGGACAAAGCGGAAATGCCGCCATCGTCGTTGTGCCGCGATCATAAGGGATCGCACGAACGATGCTGAGCCGCGGCCCACAATGGGTGCAATTGGTGAAAGCGTAACCGTGGCGCCGTGCATCGGCCGAGAGGACCTCCTCGGCGCAGAGAGCGCACAGCGCGGCATCGGGTGAGACCTCGGTGTGCGACGGCCCAGCCCCGCTTTCGGCGATGCGAAACCCCGCCGTCACGGCGCCGTAGAAAGGCTGCCGCTCGACTCGATCGATCCGCGCCAATGGCGGCGGCTCGCAAGCGAGGCGGGTCAACATCGCCTCGACCCGGTCCTCGCTGCCCTGCAGCCGGATCAGCACGCCGGCGCCGTCGTTCAGCACTTCGCCGTCGAGCCCGAGCTCGCGGGCCAGGCGCCAGACGGTGGGCCGGAAGCCGACTCCCTGCACCCGGCCGCGGACGCGGATTTCGGTCGCGGTCATGGTCGCCTGCTCATCGATGACGCCTCACCATCAGGTAGATCGCCGGTTCCTGGTCTATCGCCCGGAGGATCTCGCTCAGGCGAGCGGTCCAAGCCGTTTCCGTCGCGGACATGGCGCCCGCGCCAGCATCGAGCGCCTCCCGCAGCAGTTTCGTGTGAGCGGCCGATATCTCGATCTCCCCATAGCGCAACAGACCTTCGAGCTTCCGGCGCGCCTCACCCTTGGGCAAACGAGACAGCCAATTCCGATACCCCTCGATCGGCATTTCGAGTGTCGGCGAGAAACAATCGACGACGCCGATGTGATGGCCGATCGCAAGCGTGTAGTGGAGCAGGTTCGTCGATTTGGCAGGCACATCGTGATCCCGATGCACGAACTTTCTGCTCAACTGGTAGAACACGACTCGATCAGGCGCCGTTTCCATGGCCATCAATGCTCGAGGAACATAGTCAAGCTCTCCGCGGGTTGTGCTCGAGGGTCCACAGGCACCTGCGACATCAGACATTCGTCGCGGTCGGGCTTGGCTCTCCGGCGCGCTCACCGGCGAACCTCGGCCGAGCGCACGCCAAGGCCCTTGCGATAGATCGCCCAGTAGACAAATCCGACAAACCCAGCGCCGCCGACGATGTTGCCAAGGGTAACTGGCACGAGGTTATGGACGATTCCCGGTATCGTGATCAGCGAAGCGTCGAAGCCGGGTGGAACATGGTGCGCCACGGTCAACAGCCACGCCAATGACAGGAAGTACATGTTCGCAACGCTGTGCTCAAAGCCAGCGGCGACGAACGCCGATACCGGAAGAATAAGAGCGATGATCTTGTCGGCGACCGAATGACCGGCTGCCGTGAGCCAGACAGCCATACAGACCAAAATGTTGCACAAGATGCCCTTGACGAAGAGTGCCACGAAGGAGGGCGAGATCTTTGCCGTCGCCGTCGTCAACATCGTGACGGCGATGTGTCCATCGTTCATGTCGAGATGATGTGAGGCTAATACCAGGACCGCGAGTCCGGCGCCGCCGATGAAGTTGCCGACATATACCACAACCCAGTTGCGCAGAAGCGCTGCCGTGGATATTCGCCCGCTCGCCCAAGCCATCACGATGAGATTGTTGCCGGTAAACAGTTCAGCGCCACCGACCACCACGATCGACAGTCCCAGACAGAAGACGAGTCCTCCGAGCACGCGACTAATGCCGAAGCTCAAGGTCGCGTCGCTGACGACGACAGAGTAGAAAAGCGCGCCGAGAGCGATGGCGCCGCCGGCTATCACAGCGAGCATAAGGCACGGCAGAAGCGGCAGAGCCGCCTTCGTGACGCCCACCTTTTCGATAGCCTCCTCGATCTCGGCCGGGCTATAGGCATTGAAGTTGAAAATGGCCGGCTGGGGCGCGGAACTCGTCGCAACTTGCTGCTCAACTGGGCGGAAAACTACGGGCTCGGTCATCTTCTTCACCACTGTGGACGTCGCAAGACGATTTTGTTCAGTCTCCCGAAGACCTCCGAGAGGCGCGGATCACCTTCGCTATCGAGGTGGCGCTGCAGCCGCTCCGGAAAGGGCGCGGCGTCCTCCGATGCCAGCAGGGCCATGAACCGGTTCGCGAGAATTCGGCCCTGACGATAGCCGGACATGCGCCTGGCCTCGCGCTCGAGCGCGACTCGCAGTTGCAGCGGTATATGCGGATGGGTAAGCGTGGCCTCCTCGTCCGTTCCCTGCGTGTGGTAATGAGCCTTCAGTTTCTGGTCGAGCAAGCCGAGCGCCATGGCAAAGCCATAGATCGTCGCCGCCGGGGTGGGCGGACAGCCCGGGATATACACGTCCACCGGAACGATGGACTCGGTACCGCCCCAGACGCAGTACAGATCATGAAAAATCCCC
>DASSFK010000077.1:0-3461 GCA_035694565.1 Sphingomicrobium sp. | reverse complement strand
ATTAGCCTGAGCTGTCGAAGCTGGGGGGCGTATGGAATCCGACGCCGCATTCTTCACTCGCCGTGCGCGCGAGGAACGCTTTGCCGCAACCAAGGCCGAGCATCCGAAGGCGCGCAGGGCGCACCTCGAAATGGCCGCGCGCTATGCCGACCTTGCAAGAGCGATCGAGGGCAGGTCGCCGGACGACGATCCCGACAGCCAATATGAGCGGGTCGGGATCTGGTTCTAAAACTTGATCTTCAGCCGGATCATCGCCCGGTTCGACGGAAAGCCGCCGACGTCCGCGGCCTCGGTCTCGGCCACGACGCCGACACCCTCGGCGATCTGCTTTTCGGCCTTCGGCAAGCCCTCCCTCGCCCGTTCTACCTTTTGCTTGAGCCGGTAAGGGCTCTCACCGCTTCGATTGGCGCATACGACGACTTCGCCCGCGCTTTCAGCGCGGCAAGGCTGGGGAATGGTGAGATCGACCCTCTCCGGCGGGGAGGCGCTCACGACTTGAGCCAAAATGAGCGGAAACAGCATCATTCCACTCCCTAATATTCGGGTCGCCCCGGGACTTTGGCACAGCGCCAGCCAGCTTCGCGAACGCGGCTAGTCTATCGCTCATTTCAAATAGGCAAAACTATTTTGCTGGTTCCGGTTGAGGTGCCGCCTCCGCGCGCCTCAGAACTCCAAAGTAAACCACCGCCATGGCCGCGGCCACTAGAACTGTCGCGGACAGGAATGCGGCGCCGGTCGTTCCACGTTCTGCCCCGAACGCGAGCGCCTGGGTCATCGCCAGCGGCCCGATGATCGCGGCGATGCTCGCGATTGACGCCATCCCGCCCTGAAGCGCTCCCTGGTTCGAAGCGTCCGTCATCCGCGACAGCAAGGCGTTCAGCGACGGATAGACCAGCCCTTGAAGAGCGCTGAAGAAGATGATCGGGTAGACCAGCCAGCTTGCGCCGACGAAGGAATAGAGCGCGAAGCTCGTCCCTCCGACCAGCATGCCGATGATCACGCACTTGCGCTCGCCGTACTTCCCGACCGCGGGCCCGGTGATCGCCGCCTGGGCGATCGCCATCGAAAGCCCCGCGGCCGCCAATGACATACCGATCTGCGCCGGAGTCCAGTCGAACCGGAGCTCGGCCCAGAAAGCCCAGGTCGCCGGATAGACCGAATGGGCCACCTGCCACAGCAGGGCCGCGAGCAGCAGCGGAGCGGCCTCGGGCGCCCGGAGCAACGGCCCAAACGTCCCGAACGGATTGGCCCGCCGCCACTCGAACGGCCGGCGGTCCTCCTTTCGCAAAGTCTCCGGGAGCGCCACCAGCACCCAGAGAGAATTGATCGCCGCAAGCGACGCGGCGGCGATGAACGGAGCCCTTGTCCCCAACGTCGCGATCAGTCCGCCGATGGCCGGCCCAAGGATGAACCCGCCGCCGAACGCCGCGCCCATCAATCCAAACACCCGGGCTCTCTCCTCGGGCCTGGTCACATCCGCCAGAACCGCATTCGCGGGCCCGTAGCTCGCTCCGGCAATGCCAGCGATGGCGCGCCCCAGAAACAGCCAGGCGATCGTCGGAGCAATCGCCATCAGCCCATAGTCGATGGTGAACGCGACCACGCAGGCCAGAAGCACGGGTCGCCGCCCGAAGCGATCGCCGATATTCCCGATCACCGGCCCGGCGAGGAACTGCATCCCCGCATAGGCGACGAGCATGTAGCCAGCGATCCGTGTCGCCTCCGCGACGCTCACATCGGCGAGGTGAACGATGAGGCTGGGAAGCACCGGCAGCACGATGCCGAAGCCGATCGCATCCAGCAGCAGGACGAGAAGAACGATCGGCACGGCCGGATGGCGGAAGGTCATCGCCTTCAAGCGTGTCACGATTGCAAGGCGCCTTCAATCCGCTTGGGCTTCCTGATGTTCTTCTCCGACGAGAAAAATGCTAAGGGGCCGGAGCCGAACGACTCGGCCAATAAAAAAATAAAATGACGCGAGCGACCTGGGGCACGTCTTCGAAGGAGGATGCCATGCGCCTACGTGTCGATAAAGCGCATATGCGGAAGGCGTTATTCGCCACTGCGTTCGCTTTCGGATTTTCCATCTCGAGCGGAGCAGCGAGCCAGACCGTTGATCAGATCAATCTGACCACGGACAATCAGGCCTTCCTCATCAGCCAGGGATTTGCGCCCGCCAACAACGTCGATCCCCACCTGATCAACCCGTGGGGCATGAGCTTCTCGACATCGAGCCCGTTCTGGCTGTCGGATCAGGGCGCGGGCGTCTCGACGCTCTATAATGGCGCGGGCGCACCGGTGCCGCTGGTCGTCTCCATTCCGGGAAGCATGGTCGGCCCGAGTGGACCGACCGGCCAGGTGTTCAACGGCACCACCAGCTTCCAGCTGACGCCGGGGAACAGCGCGAGGTTCATCTTCGCCAATTTGAACGGAACGATCTCTGGCTGGAACCCGACCGTCGATGCGACCAATGCCGTCGTCGCCGCCACCGAGCCGGGCGCGGTCTACACCGGGCTTGCGCTGGGCAATAGCGGTGGAAGCAACTTCCTCTACGCAGCCAATAATGCGGCGGGGACGATCGATGTCTTCGACTCAACCTTCCAGAAGGTCACCTTGCAGGGTGGGTTCCAGGATCCGGGACTTCCGCCGGGCCTCGTCCCGTTCAACGTCGTCAACGTGGGTGACGTTCTTTACGTCACCTATACGATCCCCGGGCCGACTGCCGACGAAGCCGATCTTGGAACGGGCGTCGTCGACCGGTTCTCGCTCAACGGCGAGTTCATCGACCGGTTCGTGACCGGAGACGTTTCGAACAACGTGCTTTCCCCATGGGGAGTGGTCGAGGCTCCGGACAATTGGGGCGCGTTCGCGAACGCCATCCTCATCGGCAATTTCGCCGAGGAGGACGGCTTCATTAACGCCTTTGCCGACGACGGCACCTATCTTGGAATGCTGATGGTCGGCTCGGACCCGTTCAACGTCCCCTATCTGTGGGCATTGGGGACCCGTGCACCCGGATCGGGCTTTGACTCGGGCGCGGTCTTCTTCACCGCGGGCATCGGCGACGAGGAGCACGGACTGTTCGGGCGGCTGCTTTCCGTGCCCGAGCCGACAAGCTGGGCGATGATGCTGATGGGCTTTTCGGCGGTCGGCTTCGCGATGCGACGGCGAAAGCTGCCTGCGATGACCATCCGCGGAGCCGCCCAGGCCTAGCTGGGAGCAAGGGACGCCGCCTCGAAACGAAGGCGGCGTCCCTCACCTAAACGAAGATAGTCTCTGCATCTTTCCGTTCGAAGGTCAGGTTCACCGACCTTGCTCCGGCAGGCCGCGTGCGGTGGAGCTTACCGGCGGGAACGGTTACGAGCTGCCCCGGCCGAACGATCACTTCGCGGTCCTCGAACTCGATCACCAGCTCGCCGTCGACGCCGTAGAAGGTCTCGTCGGAATCCGGGTGACGGTGC
>DASSFK010000076.1:0-3293 GCA_035694565.1 Sphingomicrobium sp. | reverse complement strand
ACGTCACGCGAATCTACGAGGAGTTCAGCTTCTGATGGACATGCAGACCACCCAGCGCCGGACCCTCTATCCGGAGATCGAACCCTACGAGACCGGAATGCTGGACGTCGGCGACGGCCACAGCCTCTACTGGGAGCTGTCCGGCAACCCCGACGGCAAGCCCGCGGTCATGCTTCACGGCGGCCCCGGCGGCGGGTCGAGCCCCGACCACCGGCGTCAGTGGGATCCGGACCGGTACAAGATCCTCGTCTTCGACCAGCGCGGCTGCGGCAAGTCGACGCCCTATGCGAGCCTCGAGGCGAACACGACCTGGGACCTCGTCGAGGACATCGAGAAGCTTCGTACCGAGGTGGCAAGGGTCGAGCGATGGCAGGTCTTCGGCGGAAGCTGGGGCTCGACCCTCGCGCTCGCCTATGCCCAGACCTATCCCGAGCGGGCCACGGAAATCATCCTTCGCGGCATTTTCCTGTTCGACCAGTACGAGATCGATTGGATGTATTCCTATGGCGGCGCTTCGTCGGTCTATCCCGACAAGTGGGACGAGTTCGAAGCGCCGATCCCGCCGGGCGAGCGGGCCGACATGGTCGAGGCCTATCGCAAGCGCCTGACCAGCGACGACAAGGACGAGCAGCTCCGGGCCGCCAAGGCGTGGAGCAAGTGGGAGGGCGACATCGTCACGCTTCTCCCGAGCCCGGAGACGGTCGAGCATTTCACCAGCCCGGAAGTCGCCGTGGCGGTCGCAAGGATCGAGAATCACTACATGGCGAGCAACGGCTGGTTTGAGGAAGGCCAGCTGCTGAAGGGCGTTGAGAAGCTCCGCGGAATCCCGGGCGTCATCGTCCAGGGCCGCCACGACACCTGCACTCCGCCAAGGGCGGCGTGGGCGCTCAAGCAGGCCTGGCCGGAAGTCGATCTGCAGATCGTCCCGGACGGCGGGCATCTGTTCAACGAGCCGGGAATCCTCGACGGCCTGGTCCGGGCGACAGATAAATTTTCACAAACGTGAATCTTTAACGTAGCTTTCGTGACGAATCCCCGAATAGGGGGCGGGTAAAGTTTTCAGTCAGGGCGCGGCCGGCTGGTCGCGCCCTTGATCCATCCGGGGGGATATGATGCGCGGCTATTTTTCGTCGATCTCGGCGCTGGCTCTTGCCACGGCCGGTTCCTTCACCACGCCGGCAATGGCCCAGGACGCGCCGGCTCCGGCCCAGCCTCCGGCAAGCGAGCCCGCGACACCGGCCGAGGGCATCGGCGACATCATCGTCACCGCGCAGCGCCGCTCGGAAAACGTTCAGGACATCCCGGTCTCGGTCGGAACGATCAATGACGACCAGTTGATGGCGATCAACGCCGCCGGCGCCGACGTCCGCGCGCTCGCCGGCCGGGTCCCCAGCCTCAACATCGAAAGCTCGTTCGGCCGCACCTTCCCGCGCTTCTACATCCGCGGCCTCGGCAACACCGATTTCGATCTCAACGCCTCGCAGCCGGTCAGCGTGGTCTATGACGACGTCGTCCTCGAAAATCCGATCCTGAAGGGCTTCCCGGCCTTCGACGTCGACCGGATCGAGGTCCTTCGCGGCCCGCAGGGCACTTTGTTCGGCCGCAACACGCCCGCCGGCATCGTCAAGTTCGATACCGTCCATCCCGGCCGCGGCGACAATTATGCCCGCATCAGCTTCGGCACCTATTCGACGGTCAACGCCGAAGCCGCCGCCGGCGGTCGCCTCAGCGACACGTTCGCGGCGCGCATCTCGGGCATCTGGCAGCACCGCAACGACTGGGTCGACAATCTCGACGAGCCGGGCAAGCACGACCTCGAAGGCTATAATGATTACGCCCTTCGCGGTCAGGTCGAGTTCGACCCGACCGAGGCGCTCAAGATCCGCCTCGTCGGTCAGATCCGCCATTTGAACGGCGACGCCCGCCTGTTCCGCGCCAATGCGATCGAGCAGGGCACCAACCACCTGATCGGAGTCGACGGCGGAGACTTCAAGCGCGACGAGGTCCGGACCGACGGATTGAACTTCCAGAAGCTTCGCACCCAGAACATCGCCGGCACGATCGAATATGATTTCGGCCCGGCGACGGTCTATTCGGTGACCAGCTACTGGCACGGCAAGGTCGAAAGCCGCGGCGACATCGACGGCGGCTTCGGCTGCTGCGGACTGCCGGGTTCGGGTCCGGGCTTCATCCCGTTCCCGGCGCAGAGCCAGGACAATATCCCGAGCCTCGACCAGTTCACCCAGGAGCTAAGGGTCGCGTCGAACAACAAGGGCGGCTTCGGCTACCAGGCCGGCATCTTCTATTTCAACGAGAACCTCGACATCGAGAGCTTCGACTTCTCCAATCCGACGGATCTCAATCCCGCCGCGATCGTCAACCAGCGGCAGGATTCAAAAGCGCTCGGCATCTTCGGCTCGGTCAATTACGCGACCGACAGCGGCCTGACCCTCCAGGCCGGCGCCCGATGGAACCACGACAAGAAGAGCCTCGACGCCGAACGCCTGTTCGACGTCCGCCCGCTCTTCGTCGGCGGCGGTCCGGTTCCCGAAACCGAGACGAAGGTGAAGGATAGCCAGCTCACCTGGGACGTGAGCGCGCTCCAGGAGATCAATCCGGACGTCAACGTCTACGCCCGCGTCGCGAAGGGCTATCGCGCCCCGGCGATCCAGGGACGAATCCTGTTCGATCGCGAGGTCTCGACCGCCGACAGCGAACGGACCATGTCGTACGAAGTGGGCATCAAGACCGTCCTTCTCGACCGCAAGCTGCGTTTCAACTTCGACGTCTATTACTTCAAGACCAAGGACCTCCAGCTCTCGGCGGTCGGCGGCGGCACCAACGCCAACCTGCTGCTCAACGCCGATGCGGTGAAGGGCCACGGCATCGAGGCCGAGTTCGAGGCGCGCCCGGTCACCGGCCTGACCTTCACCGGCGGGGTCAGCCTCAATATCGCGAAGATCCACGACAACGACCTGGTGGTCGAAACCTGCGGCGCTCCCTGCACCGTCCTCGATCCGGTGTCGGTCCCGGCAGCGCCGTTCCAGCCCTCGATCGTCTTCATCGACGGAAACCAGCTTCCGCAGGCTCCGAAGTGGACGGTCAACCTCACCGCCGGCTACGAGCATCCGGTCGGCCCGGGCAGCCTCTATGTCTACACCGACTGGTACCACCGCTCGAAGATCCAGTTCTTCCTCTACCGCTCGGTCGAGTTCAGCGACGACAGCCTGCTCGAGGGCGGCGTCCGGCTCGGATACCGGTTCGACCGCTACGACATCGCCGGCTTCGTCCGG
>DASSFK010000075.1:0-9534 GCA_035694565.1 Sphingomicrobium sp. | reverse complement strand
TCCGCGATCTTCAATGCGTGGGCGAGGGCATGGGCGGATTCGAAGGCGCACAGAATGCCCTCATGAGTCGCCAGCGCCTTGAACGCCGCGAGCGCTTCTGCATCGGTCGCGCCCACATATTCGGCGCGGCCAGTCTCCTTCAGAAAGGCGTGCTCGGGCCCGACGGCCGGATAGTCGAGTCCCGCAGAAACCGACCAGGTATCCGCGATCTGACCGTCGTCGTCCTGCAGCACGTAGGTCTCGGCACCGTGGAGGATGCCCGGTCGTCCGCGCAACAGAGTTGCGCCATGCTCGGCTCCGTCCAGACCCCGGCCGGCGGCTTCGACCCCGATCAGTCGCACATCGTCGGACAGGAAATCGGCAAACAGTCCGATGGCGTTCGATCCGCCGCCGACGCAGGCAATGGCTGCGTCGGGCAAACGTCCGATCTGATCGAGAATCTGCACCCTCGCTTCCCGACCGATCACGCGCTGGAACTCGCGAACCATGGTTGGGAACGGATGCGGGCCGGCCGCGGTGCCGAGAAGGTAATGCGTGCTCTCAAAGCTCGCCGACCAGTCGCGCAGAGCCTCGTTGATCGCGTCCTTGAGCGTCCGCCCGCCGCTGTCGACCGAAATGACCTCCGCCCCCATCAGCCGCATTCGGAAGACATTGAGCGCCTGCCGCTCGACGTCTTCCGCGCCCATGTAGATGAATGTCTCGAAGCCGAGCAGCGCTCCGACCATCGCGGTCGCGACACCGTGCTGGCCGGCACCGGTTTCTGCGATCAATCGCGTCTTGCCCATGCGCTTGGCAAGCAGGCCCTGCGCAAGGACCTGGTTCGTCTTGTGCGCGCCGCCGTGAAGGAGGTCCTCGCGCTTCAGATAGAGGTTGCCGGGCAGATTGCGGCAGCGGGTGAGCGGCGTCGGACGACCCGCATAATTGGCCAGCAGTCCCCCGAGCTCCTTCTGAAATGCGGAATCATCCTGCGCATCGAGAAAGGCCGCCTCGAGCTGTTCAAGAACGGGCACCAGGATCTCGGGAACGAAGGCGCCCCCGAACCGGCCGAACCTTCCGTCTAGGCGCATTTGCGAAGCTGCTCGCGGCACGACGGACGAAGCGTCTCAAATAGAGCGCCGACTTTCACTGGCGACTTCATCCCCGGCATGACGTCGAGGGCGGAGCCGACGTCGATCGCATATGCGCCAAGGGCGGCGGCCGCGGTCGCGTTTACGGGCCCGATCCCGCCCGCAACAAGAGCTCGATCGAGGTCTGGATGATGCCGAACCAGGCCCCAGTCGAACGTGCTGCCGGTGCCACCGGTCCCGCTATCGAACAGGATTCGGTCACCGCCTCGCCGCACAGGCGGTCCGCGCCCGACGCTCACCGCGGTCCAGATTTCGCAGTCCGCCGGAAGTTCGCGTCGAAGTGAGCGGACATATTCGACGTCTTCGCCGCCATGGAGCTGCACCGCATTCAGGTTGAGCAAGGTCGCGATGTCCGCAACGACCGGCAACGGTGCATTTTGGAAGACTCCCGCAGGCTGGATTCCGAAGTATCGAGCGAGCCCGGCAAGCGGCGCTGCCTGCTCCGCCGTCAGGTGACGCGGACTCCCGGGCACAAAGACGAAACCGGCGAAAGCCGCGGCGCGGCCCGTCCTTACATCATCCGCAGTCCGCAGGCCGCACAGCTTCACGCGGCCGAATACGAGCTTTCGCGCGGCCTCCGCCGGGTTCGCGGAGCGCATCAGCGAACTGCCGACGAGAAACCCGTTCACGTGCCTCGACAGCCGGGCGACATCGGACCGGTTGCCGATACCGGACTCGGCGATGAGCAGGCGATCGGGAGCGAAGCTCGCGAGCCGCTCGGTGGTGTCCAGATCGACGGTGAGGTCGCGAAGGTCGCGATTGTTGATGCCGATCAGCGGGACGCGCAGTGTAAGCGCGCGGCGCATTTCGGCCTCGTCATGAACTTCGACGAGAACGTCCATCCCGAAGCGTCGTGCTTCGTCGATGATCCCGTTAGCCTTCGAGTTGTCGAGCAGCGAAAGCATCACCAGCACGGCGTCGGCCCCGGCAATTCTCGCTTCGACGACCTGCCGCTTGTCGATGAAGAAATCCTTGGCCAGGATCGGACCGCCAAAGGCGGCCCTCGCGGCGGCAAGGTCGCCGGTCGATCCGCCGAAAAACTTGCGGTCCGTTAGAACGCTCAACGCATCCGCCACGCCCGAATAGCCTCGCGCGATCGCGCCCGCATCGGCGCTGCTGCGAATCGGACCGGCCGAGGGCGAAGCCTTCTTGATCTCGAGGATGAAGGATGATCCTGGCTTCGCGATTGCATTGACGAGGCTGCGCTTCGTCGTCCGAGCCTCCCCGCGCAGAGCGTCCAGCGATACGCCCTCGAAGCGGCTCGCGAGCTCCTGCCTCTTGGCCGCGGCGATTTCGCCGAGCACCCCGACCGGCTCAACCATTGCTCGCCTCGACGAAGTCGCGAAGCAGGCGGTGCGCCGTTCCGAAGCTGATTGCATCCTTGGCAAGCGCGACGCCCTCGCGAAGGTCGCTTGCCTTGCCCGCGGTCATCAGCAGCGCGCCGGCGTTGATGGCGACCACCGACATATCCGCCTCGGTCCCGCGGCCGGCCAGGAGCGCGGTTAAACGCTCCGCATTCTCGCAAGGGCTCCCACCGGTAATCCGCTCGACGGGCTGGCGATTGAGGCCGGCCTGTTCGGGCGTGATCTCCACTTCGGAAATGGCCTCATTCGACAGCAGGAGCGCTTCCGTCGGCCCGTGAAGCGCGATCTCGTCAAGCCCCGAGCCATGGACGACCAGGGCCCGCCTGACACCAAGCGACTGGAGGGTCTTGGCGATCGGCCTCAAGAGCTTGGGATCAGCCACGCCGAGCAGTTGGACGCTCGGCTGCGCCGGATTCAGACAAGGGCCGAGCAGGTTCATGATGGTTCGGACCTTGAGGGCCCGGCGAACCGGCCCCGCGTGCGCGATTCCAGGGTGGTAAAGCGGCGCAAGGAGGAAGCAGAAGCCGGTCCCGTCCAGCGTTCGGCGCGACTTTTGAGGGCTGAGGTCGAGCTTTGCTCCAAGTGCCTCCAGGACATCGGCAGACCCGCATTTCGATGTGAAAGACCGGTTGCCATGTTTGACGATCGGCAATCCGCAAGCGGCAGCAACGATCCCAGCCGCAGTCGAGACATTGATCGATCCCGAGAAATCTCCGCCGGTGCCGCAGCTGTCGGCAAACAAGGTTTCGGGCGACGGGAAGGGGATTGCCGCCGCCCGCAGCGCCTTCGCGGCGCCGATCAGTTCATCCGAAGTTTCGCCTTTCACTCGAAGGGCGACGAACGCGGCCGCCATCAGCGGGTCCGACAGCCGGCCTTCGACGATCTCGGCGAAGAGCTGCGTCGAAGCGTCGGGGTCGAGGCCGTGGCCGTCGAGCAGCCGGACGATCGCCTGCTCAGCGCTTGCATCGGCAGCTGGCAGGACGGACTTCGCCTGACGTTCGATGGACATAATCTGGGTCATGAAACTCACCTGAAAACAAAAAAGCCCGCCAGTGGCGGGCGGGCAGTCGATGATCGTTGGCTAATCGATCAGTCGCGCCATCGCGCCGCATGATTCGATCCGCGCCACCAGGAGTGGACGGTGCGGGCAGCGGCGATGGCATTCAGGTGCGTCATCGATTCAATGGTTAGATTAGGCGCGGCGATCGGGTCAAGCCGGTCATTTAACGGCACGGACTCAGTCCGGCCGTGCGACCGGGCGCCGCTTCGTTCCAGCGAGCTCCTGGTCCATGTAACGGACCTCCGAAGCAATTGCGCGGTCGCTGATCGTCCAGTCCGGATGGAGTGTCCTCAGCTTCGGCGCCACATAGGTCACCAGCGCTTCGTCCTTGAAATTGGCCGTCCGGCCCTCCCCGACCAGCCGCTGCAGGTCGAGGAGGTACGAACGGAATTCGTCCACGTCGCTCGCATCGGCAATGTCGCCATGGCCGGGGACGTACCGGGTTTGCGACGCATCTGAGATTTGCGTGAATTGCGCGTCCGTCGCCGCCCATTCCTTCACCGATCCGTCGATCAGGTTGGGCGCGACTTTCCGCCAGAGCATGTCGCCGCAGAACAGCACCTTCGCATCGGGGACATGGATGGTGAGATCGCCTCCAGTGTGACCGAGAACCGTCTGAACCACGATCCTCCGCGAGCCCAGCCACACGGTCAGATCCTTGTCCGTGACCAGGTCGGGCAGCGCCAAAGCCTCGACCCGCGCCCTCAGCTCAGGAGTGATCCGGTCGCCGAACAAATTGATGTTGTTGGTCCTCACCCAGCCGCGGACGTTGCGGTGAGCGATGATGATCGCGCCGGCATCACGAAGCACCTGATCCCCGCCTGTATGGTCGGCGTGATAGTGGGTGTTGACGACGTAGCGGATCGGCTTGGGCGTAAGTTTCCGGATCTCGGCGACCAGAGCCCGGGCGGCTTCCTCGTTGAAAAAGCTGTCGACGACGAGGACGCCATCGTCACCGATGACGAAGCCGGCGTTGGACCCCGACTTGTGATCGGGTCCGTCAATCGCCGCATAGACGCCCGGTCCGACCTGTTTCAGCACGAAGGGAAGCGGTGCCGATGCTGCGGCCTCTGCCGGGGCCGCTGCGGAGAGCATGAGTAGGATGGAAGCAGCGAGAGCGCGGATCATCCCGCCAGACTGGATTGGATCGGGATCAGGCGCAACTTCGCTTCCCCCAGCGTAAGAGCGGCTCCGAGATTGAGGGTCTCGGAGCCGCACTTGGACACATTGCGGAAATCGGAGGCGATCTTCGTATGAAGCCCGCTCCACCAATCTTTTATGTAAAGATGTATTTACATTTGGTTACCGCGAGCAGCGGGTCGGAACGGTAAAGCCGTGGCCGCTCTCACCCAGCGAAGGGTGCCGCTCATCGGATCGGCGTTCGGTCCGAGATGGGAGTCGGGTAGCTGGCACCCTTAAAAAGCTCGCCAACTCAGGTGCCTTAGGAGGATTGTCGGCACAAAGCGGCGACTAAGCAGAGCCGCTTTCCCCAATAGAAATGGGGGCCGGCATTGCTGCCAGCCCCCACTGCGCCGAGCGAAGGATCTGCCGGTCTCATGTCCTAAGTCCCAGGGGACCTATTTCAAAAGTCCAAACTCACCAGCTCAGGCGTCGCTTCCCATCAAACAACTCCCTCGTGAGAGGAGCTTCGACCGTCTACCTGACTGCGCCACCCGAGGGTTCGCTTGTCGCTCAACTATCGTCGCCTGATCCGAAGACCAAAACCGTCCGATGTTCCGCGGCCCTTCTTGGGTCGATCACTCTTGCGTCTCGCTTTGTCCTTCCACCCGAGGGCTTCAGAACCGCGTCGCGCTAGAGGGAAGATCAACTCTTCCGGCGCCTCTTCCCGACTGGCCCCGCAAACCTCCGAAGAGCTTCACATTGCCTGTCGGCGGAGATCGGTCCTTCCGTCACCCTCCGCTCCCTTCTGGCCGTTGCCGGCTTTCCGGTGGAGGCGGGGACTTCCGTCCCGATCACCCTTGCAACATGCACGTCACGTCCGAGTCGGGGAAGCGAAAAAAACGGTAATTAGCCTGTGGATAACGGGGATATCGGGAACAACCGTCGGAACTCTTCCGAGTCGGCTGAAATGTTGCCGATCCGTTCTCGGACCTACCCCGGATAGCGCTCGAATTTCGGGAGCGAGTCGAGCCTGTCGACCCAGGCGATTCGTTCGGCAAGCTGGATTTGGGCGCTAGGCACGATCGAGTCGGGATCGTCAAGCGTGGCGATCTGGACGTCGATCTGGCCAGGGAAAACCGCCTCACTGGTGTAGAACAGCGACGTTCCGCATTCCGGGCAGAAGTGGCGCCGTCCGTGCTCGGACGAGGCATATTCCTTGGTCTTGCCCTCGACCTTCAGGTCATCCTTCCTCACTAGCCCCCAGGCAACCATCGGCGCGCCCGCGTGGCGGCGGCAGTCTGCGCAGTGGCAGATCGCCTGGTGGATCGTGTCGGTCGACATCTCGTAGCGAACCGCACCGCAGTGGCATTGACCCTTCGGCATTTCTGGACCCCTTTTGTTCTGGGCCTTCTCTCTGCCATATACGAAGCGATTCGCCCAGAGCCGCGTTGCCGTTCCGCCGTCTCTTCCCTACCTCGTGAGCAGTGCCCGAAAGTCCCGCCCCTTCCCCCGACGCCCCCTGGCTTGCCGGCCTCAATCCGCCGCAGCGGGAAGCCGTACTCACGACCGAAGGTCCGGTGCTGGTCCTCGCCGGCGCCGGCACTGGGAAGACGTCCGCACTCACCGCCCGCCTCGCCAATCTGATCGCGACCCGCAAGGCCTGGCCGAGCCAGATCCTCGCCGTCACCTTCACCAACAAGGCGGCGCGCGAAATGAAGGAACGCATCGCCAGGATTTCGGGTGGAGCGATCGAGGGAATGCCATGGCTCGGCACCTTCCACTCGGTCGCTGCGCGAATGCTCCGCAGCCATGCCGAGCTCGTCGGTCTCCAGTCCAATTTCACCATCCTCGACACCGACGACCAGCTGCGCGTTCTCAAGCAGCTCGTCAGCGCCGCCAACCTCGACGAGAAGCGCTGGCCCGCACGCCAGCTCGCCGGCCTCATCGACCGCTGGAAGAACCGCGGCTGGACCCCCAAGGACGTCGACGTCGGCGAGGCCGAGAGCTTCGGCCCCGGCCGCGGCCGCGAGCTCTATGCCGCCTACCAGGACCGCCTGCGCACCCTCAACGCCTGCGACTTCGGTGACCTCCTGCTCCACATGCTCAGCATCTTCCGCACGCACCCCGAGGTGCTCGAGCAATATCGCGAGCGCTTCCGCTACATCCTCGTCGACGAATATCAGGACACGAACCAGTCGCAGTACGCCTGGCTAAAGCTCCTCGCGGAGCCCCGCCGCAACCTCTGCTGCGTCGGCGACGACGACCAGTCGATCTACAGTTGGCGCGGAGCCGAGGTCGCCAACATCCTTCGCTTCGAAAAGGACTTTCCCGGTGCGAAGGTCATCCGCCTCGAACAGAATTACCGCTCCACGTCGCACATCCTGGCCGCGGCCGACGGCCTTATCGCCAACAATGCCGGCCGGCTCGGCAAGACACTTTGGACCGACAAGGGCGACGGCGAGAAAGTTCGCGTCATCGGCATCTGGGACGGCCCCGAGGAAGCACGCCGAATCGGCGAGGACGTTGAGGGCTTCCAGCGCCGCGGGCTAAGTCTCGACGACGTCGCGATTCTGGTTCGCGCCCAGTTCCAGACGCGCGAATTCGAAGAGCGCTTCATTGCGATCGGCCTGCCCTACCAAATCATCGGCGGCTTCCGCTTCTACGAGCGCGCCGAGATCCGCGACGCCCTCGCCTACCTCCGTCTCATCCACCAGCCTGCCGATGACCTGGCATTCGAGCGCATCGTCAACCAGCCCAAGCGCGGGCTCGGCGACAAGGCACTGGCCACCATTCACGCGCACGCGCGCTCGGCACAGGAGCCGTTGCTGATCTCCGCCTCGAAGTTGCTCGACACCGACGAGATACAGGCCCGCGCCCGCTCCAGCCTCGGCCGCTTCATCGCCGACATCCATCGTTGGAAGCAGATGTCGAACGAGCTTCCCCATGCCGAGCTCGCCCGAATCATGCTCGACGAGAGCGGCTACACAGCCATGCTCCAGGCCGACCGCAGCGCGGAAAGCGCCGGCCGCCTCGAAAACCTTGCCGAGCTCACGCGCGCGATGGAGGAATATGAAACCCTCGCCGCCTTCCTCGAGCACGTCAGCCTCGTCATGGACAATGATGAGAACCGGCAGGGCGAAAAGGTCACCATCATGACCATCCACGCCGCAAAGGGGCTGGAGTTCGACATTGTCTATCTGCCCGGCTGGGAGGAAGGCATCTTCCCGTCGCAGCGCGCACTGGACGAAGGCGGTCTCGCCAGCCTCGAGGAAGAGCGTCGTCTCGCTTACGTCGCCATTACCCGCGCCCGGCGCCAGGCAACCGTCATGCACGCCGCCAACCGCCGCATATACGGACAGTGGACGAGCTCGCTCCCCAGCCGCTTCGTCGGCGAGCTTCCCAAGGAGCATATCGAAGAAGAGACGACCATGTCCGGCGGCGAAAGCCTGTGGCGGGCGCAATGGAGCGAGCGCGCCGACCCCTTCGCCCACCTCGGCCCGGCCCAGTCGATGCGGGCCTCGACCCGCGGTCCCGGCTGGCAGCGCGCGAGCCAGGGCGGTCGCTTCAACCGCGACCCGCAGCGAGTAATCGAGGCCAAGGCCTCAGCCGTCTCACTCGGCAACCCGGGCCGCACCGACCTGGAACTCGGCCAGCGCGTCTTCCACGGCAAGTTCGGCTACGGAAAGATCGTCGCGCAGGAGGGAAACAAGCTCGAGATCGACTTCGAGCATGCGGGCTTGAAAAAGGTTCTGGATAGCTTTGTCAGCGCGCAATGACGCCAGCTCTCGTAAGCGGCCGCCGCCTCCGCCCCAATGGGTGCGTCATGCGAATAAGTCACAGCTGTCCCGTTTTGGCTCAAAAAAAGCAAAAAACTGTGGTAATCAGGGCTCCTCACGTCCAGCAATAGGGGGCTCCTTTGCGAAAATATCTGCTAGCCGCGGCTGCTGCAGCCGCGATCGCTTCTCCAGCAGTAGCGCGTGATGGAAGTGGCTACTTCGGCGTCGAAGGGGGCATCATGTTCCCCAAGGACAAAAACGTCGATTTCGCCGGGACCTATGCATATTCCGAAGGCAGCACGTATGACTTCGTTGCTGACTTCGACACGAACTATAAGACCGGCATCGATCTCGACCTGATCGGCGGATACGACTTCGGAATGATCCGGGGCGAACTCGAGCTCGGGTGGAAGAGCGCCAAGCACAAGGACTACGACAACGCCACCCTGGTCTCTGTAAGCAGCGACGGCGACACCTTCACCTACGGCCCGTATGACATCGACGCGGACGGCAAGACCACAGTCCTGTCCGTGATGGTCAACGGCCTGCTCGATTTCGGAGACGAAAACGGGGTCAGCTTCTATGCCGGTCCGGGTGTCGGCTGGGCCAAGGTGAAATACAAACTGTCGGTCGACAGCACGGACACGTTTGTTGATGACCTCGTCGGGTCGGAAAAGGACGGCGGCTTCGCCTGGCAGATCATCGCCGGCATTCGCTATGCCATCTCGCCCAACATCGATCTCGGCCTCAAGTATCGCTTCTTCAAAGGACCGAAGATCAAGGACGACGATATCTTCGACAACGGCACTACAGCCGGGGCGTTCAGCGCAGATACGCGCTTCTCGTCCCACAGCTTGCTGGCGAGCTTTGTCTACAACTTCGCGGAGCCGCCGCCTCCGCCACCGCCTCCGCCGCCTCCACCCCCGCCGCCTCCGCCGCCACCCGCGACGCAGACGTGCCCGGATGGAACGGTGATCCTGGCGACGGATGTCTGTCCGGCACCGCCCCCACCGCCTCCGCCGCCGCCACCGGCACCAGAGCGCGGCTAAGGCAGGATGAACGAATGAGGGCGGGGTGGGCGACCA
>DASSFK010000074.1:0-5795 GCA_035694565.1 Sphingomicrobium sp. | reverse complement strand
CGTTGTCCCTGAAGGCTTCAAGAATGGCGGCGCGCTGCCCCGGCTTCGCGGTGATAACGACAATTCCTTGAATCATGGTCTATTCCTGTTGCTGACTGACGACCATCGGCAGATCAGATAGCCGATGGCAGGTTGAAGTGCCGCGCCAAAGCTATTGTTGCCCGCGGCGCCAATCTTCCAATGCAATATTCGGCATTTCGAAGCGCTCGGTTGTGCGCGTGTACCACCCACCTTCCATTCGGCCTATGAGGTCGAGCTTGCTGGCGTCGACATATTTTCGTTCCGCGTCGATCACCGCATCGTCCTTAACGTGGACCATCAGAATGCGGCCGAGCACGAGGCTGAAACCTCCCAGCGCGACCTCCTGCATGAATCTGCATTCCATGGAGACCGGCGATTCCAGTATGCGGGGCACCGCGACGCGCTCTGACGCCGTGAGCGTAAGCCCGGCTTCCTTCGGTTCCTCGACTCCTTTCGGGAACGCTATCGACGTGACCCTCATCTGCTGGGCGAGCGAGAATGGCACGAGATTAACCACGAATTGCTCGTTGATGCGGATATTGGCCCGGCTGTCCTTGGGTTGGCCCGGCGCACGGCTGCCAATGCCGATGCCGACTGTTGCCGGATCGGAGCCAAAGACATTGAAAAACGAAAACGGAGCCGCGTTCACAGCGCCACTTGCATCTACTGTCGTGATCCACGCAATGGGACGAGGCAAGACCGTCGCCAGCAGCAGCTTGTAACGTTCCGGAGGAGCAAGCGCTTCAAAGTCGAACTGCATCGTGAATTCTTTCGTTGCATCAGAGGAAGTCTGAGCTCTGTTTCATCGCAGCCACTCGAACCTCGAACCTGATTCACGGTTCGGGAAAATACCCTTTCGAGATTGTCCAGCCTTTGGCCGCAATATTCTGTTCGATCATCGTCGCGATTTCGGCCTCACCGAGGCTGAGTTCACTGAGCAGTTCGACCGTATGACTTCCGGGCTTCGGCGCGGGCGAAAGACGGGTTGGAGTATGCCGATCCGACCGGTACCAGCTCGGAAAAGGCAGCGAGATACGATGTCCGCTCGGATGCGCCGCCTCGATCATCAGCATTCCCCCGTCACGCGGCGGGAAGCTCGGCCCACGCTCTTCCGCCACGGAAATTTGATCCCGCAACCGGTCGAGACGCATCACCGGGACGGTCGACGCAGAGCCTATTCCCCGTATCCTGCGTTCAATTTCGAATGAGTCGAACTGCGCGACCGCCGTCGAGAGCCCGTCGGCCGGGCTTCCGAGAGCATTTGCGACCTGCGCAAGATCCTGTTTGCGGCAAGCGAGAAAGATCCATCCATCCCTCGCCTGATAGAGCCGATAGTACGGTCCGTATCCAAAGGCTTGCTGGCCCGACGGCTCCTCGACCCCATCGCCGTTGTCTCCTCGAACCATGAAGGGGAATTGCACGAGTTGCGCGCCCATCGCGAGCGAGGTCCGCACCGACGAGCCCCCTCGCCCAAGCCGCTTCGCTACCAACGCATGAATGGCGCCGAGCGCGGCGGAAAAGCCGGTGATGTAGTCGACACAGGAAGCCAATCCGTGGATCACCGGCGCCTCCGGCGATCCGTAACGGGCTGTGATGCCTGTTGCGGCCTGCAAGACCGGGTCATAGGCCGGGAAATCCTTCAGCGGTCCGCCGGCGGCCCCGCCCCAGGCACTGATCTGGCAGGTGATAATGTCGGGCTTGATCGCCCGAAGCTGGGCTTCGGAAATCCCAATCCCCTCAAGCGACCGGTCCAGATAATTGTGGATGACGACGTCGGCCTCCCGCACCAGCCGTTCGGCTACGCCGCGGCCCCGCCCGGTTTTCAGATCGAGGATGATCGATCGTTTGCCTTGATTGACGTCGACCCCGAACCACATCGTCATGCGCGGTCCCGCCTGGGGGAAGACCGGATCTATTCGAACGACATCCGCTCCATATTCGGCAAACACGCGCGCCGCCACCGGCCCCGCGATGACGTTGGAAAAATCCAGCACGCGTATGCCGTCCAGAAATTTCTTCCCGCCTTCTTGAAGGGTCTGTTCGGGCGCGGCAAAACGGGTTTGCCATTCCGCTCCCGGCGATTGCGATTGCCTGGGCCGCGGTCCCGGCGAAGCCAGGCCCACGCCTTCGATCGAAATAAACCGTCCCGCCTGACGCGTCGATCCGAATTCCGGGTCAGCAAGCTTCGCGACGTTCCCGCCCGTCTCCGCGGCGCTCCAGCTTAACCACTCATCCACCGTGCGGACCACCGCGACCGGCACGCCGGCTTGCTGCAACAGCCGTTCCCAATCCGCGGCCGGCCTGGTGAGAAACCGCGCGCTCATCAGCAATCGCAATCGCGACTTCCAGTGCGGACTGAGTCCGCCGGCATCGCTGATGTTGTTGCCGTCGCCGCCGACCTCATACGGGCTCGCCACAACCATACCCTCGGCGATCAGATCGTCGAGGATTCCCAATGTTTCGAGGCAGGCCCGCGGCTGATGAACATGACCGATCGCATTGATGAACACGAACCGGCCGTCCGCGCAAACGTGGTTGGTGAACAGCGGCTGGGCGAATTTGGTGATGTAGCTTCTGATCGCCGCGCGATGCTCTGAAGTGAGCGACTGGTTGAGATCGCGCAGGATCGGCATGGCAATGTCGCTCATCGCTTTGTCCATCGGCGGCAAGTCGAAACACCGCGGCTGATCCTCGATCTTCATGATGAGCAGCGCCATTGCCGACAGCAATGCGTCGGCGAGCGGGACTTCGATGAAGGTTCCCAGTCCGGTTGCCAGACGATTGAGGAAGGCAGTGGATGCTGCGATCGACGCGTGAACGCCGCCATAGGCGGAGGCCATCGGCAGTGCGGTAAACGTCGGCGCGCCGCCCAGCGTGGGACCAAGCGCGTGAATATCGGTGTAGACGCCCAGCGACGCGGCGACCGCGCCTTCCCAGGCCGGAATGTCTTGATGAGACGATCCCGTCGCAAAACCTGGAATGGAAACGTAAACCAGCTTTGGATTGCGGGTTTTCAAACTGGAATGGTCGAGCCCAAATCGCGCGCTGCGGCGGGCCCCGAGATTTTCGATGACGATATCCGCGCCGAGCGCAAGCTTGATGGCTTGCTGCCGCCCTTCGCTGCTGTTCAGATCGAGCGCGATCTCGCATTTGCCGCGTGACAGCAGCGCATGAGACAAATTCCGCTCGGCGTTCGGACGGTTGATTTCGATCACTTCCGCGCCTTGGTCCGCGAGCAGCATCGACGCCACGCGCCCCGCCCAGATTCCGCCGAGGCTCAACACGCGCACGCCTGCGAGCGGCGCGGCTTTGGATTTGTGCGTGGGCGAAGTCTGGGTGGTTTCCAACGGTGTCTCCCTCGGGTTCATCCGCGTCTGGTTGGCAAAAATCATTGTAATGGAAACCAATAGGCGATAAAGTCGGGGGCAGTTCATTCTATCGACACCAATGGTTTATAATAATGGACAGACTGACCAGCATGGCGGTGTTCGTCCGTGTCGCGGACCTCGGTTCGTTTGCCGCGGCCGCAAAGGATTTGCGGCTGTCGCCGACCATGATCGGCAAGCATATGCGGCACCTGGAGCAACGTCTGGGGTCCTTGCTGATCAACCGCTCGACCCGGCGACAGAGCTTGACCGAACTCGGCCGCAACTACGTCGAGCACTGCCGGCACGTCCTCGAGGAAGTCGAGGCCGGCGAAGCCCTGGCTGAAGAAGCCGTGCGAACACCGCGCGGACGCCTGCGCGTTGCCGCTCCACTGGCGTTCGGCTCCTTCGCGCTTGCGCCAGCGCTGGTTCCTTTCATGAAGCGTTACCCCGAGGTGGCGATCGACCTGTCGCTCAGCGATCACGTGGTCGATCTCGTCAACGAAGGCATCGACGTTGCAATCCGCGTCGGGTCTCTGAGCGATTCGACAATGATCGCGAGAGCGCTGGCTCCCTACAACGCGATTGCCTGCGCCTCGCCCGCCTATCTTGCCGAACGGGGCACGCCGCGTCATCCGCGAGAGCTCGTCGATCACGAATGCCTCAGCTTTGCCGACTGGTCAGAAGGATCGCGTTGGACCTTTATCGGCACTGAGGGAGAAATCTCGGTCGATGTGAAAAGCCGCTATCACATCAACCACATGTTCGGCATCCGAAGCGCCGTCCTTGCCGGCGCCGGCATCATGATGCAGCGCCCCGACTTGCTGGCTGACGACATCGCGGCGGGCCGGCTTCAGGTTGTACTTCCGGAGTACAAGACGCTGTCACGTCCGAGGCATCTGGTCTGGCTGCAGAATCGACGGATGACGCCGAAACTGCGGGTCTTCATCGACTATGTCATCGAAAACTTCGGCTAACGTGCAGCAAACATAATGCTCATCAAGAGTACTGGCCGTTAGATAAACCGTACGTTGCTGATATCGATCGAGACCATCAGCGGATCCAATGCCGGACGGTGATCGCTTCCGTGCGTAAATGCACGCCGTCTGGTCGGCAGACTGATGCTGTTCGCCTCGGCGTAATCAAACACCAGTTGGGCTGCGTCGAAACCGCCGGCGACGTCGACATTGTAGTCGTGACGCCGCAGCAGAAGATCCTCGCCGAAAAAGAAATCCTGAATCTCGCTCGTTGACGAGATCGACCACGTGATCGCTGAGCGACAGGTCGATCGCCACCTCGGGGTAGCGCTCCATGAAAGGAACCAGCGCTGGTGCAAGCGCGAAGGAGCCGAACGCCAGCGGAGCGGCGACGGCGGCGCGCCGGTGCAACGATATTCGCGCGGGGACGATAGAATTCCACAAGGCAATCCCGACCGAAGTAGGATGGTGCAAGCGTTCTTCGCGAGCGCTGCTGTAAAATCTGAAGATCACAAACAGGAGTGCCAGATGTATTACAGTAGCGGTGACGATATTCTCGATGAAGAGTCTATTGTCATCGTCTTTCTCGCTACCCTGCGGCAGGCCACTACGTATGCCGCAGCTATCTCAGCAAGTATTGTCACGATCGGTTTCCTGTCGCCAGCAGGAGCCGCCGAGCGGCAGGACACGGTTAGCGTCTTTCCAGATATCTTGGCGAGCGACAATAACCACGGCGGGATCAGCGTCCCGGATCGAAATTGCGCAATGGCGCTGACATCCCGTTTGCCCTGGCGAGCACCGATCGGTCATCGACAACCACTACAGGCCGACGTTCCGCAAGATGAGAGCATATCGGCGTGGGAGCGCCAACAAGACCGTCTCAACAGAGAGCTGGATCGCAAGCTCATGATATGTCGAGGCTGCTAAGCCCCGCCCGTGTGCGCCACATCGACAGTGACGATTTACACGATCTTGCAGAGATTAACTCGCTCGAGCGCAGAGAATGGAACGCGATCTCACGATCGATCGTGTCCTGCTTGCGCTGGCGAACCTTGCGCATATCGGTTCTGATCAGGTGGGACGGCAAATAATCGAGCTCGAGGGCCTCGATGTGCGTGAGCGCACGAGCCGCCTTGAGACCCCGAATATCCGGCTTGTTGCGCTTCCCTACACGAAGCTGCGTGACGCAATCATTGTCGGCAACAGCAACATAGCGGAGGCTGCCTTGGGCGAATGTCGCCTTTGGCCCAAATGCGAAGTCCGAACAGGCTCTGAGATTGTCTGCTCATCAGGGTAGAGCGGAGTGCGCCGGGAGACCGGCAAGGAGTAGATGGTGCAAGTCCATCACGATGAAGGAGTAGCGAACCGCATCGACCCCGAGTCATGCGCAGATACCCGTGAGGGTATTGGCGAAGCGTTGACAGGGGAGCGC
>DASSFK010000073.1:0-4219 GCA_035694565.1 Sphingomicrobium sp. | reverse complement strand
CGGGAAGTGTCGCGAGGACTCCGGCAAGAGCGCCGATCGGCGGTCCCGCGGCAAGCCATCCACCGAGCAAGCCCTTCTGCTCGTCCGGCACGGTATCGGCCGCCCAGGCCGTCAGCGGAGAAAGCATCATGTTCAGCGCCAGTTGGTAGACGACGAGCGCGGCGAGGATGGCGGAGAGAGTCTCCACGAAATAGAGCAGGACATAGCTGGCGAGGGTAAGAGCCAGGCCGGTGGCGGCCCAGCCTCTCCTCGTTCCGACGAGGTCGCTGGCCCATCCGAAACCGACATTGCCGACGCTCGCCGCGAGGGCGCCGGTAAAGGTCGCCGCGCTCAACCAGTGAATGGCGCTCTCGCCGCCGATCTCCCAAATTCGTGCCGGAAAGATCAGGGTCAGGAACGGCGCATAGCCGACGACGCCGCCCGCGTTTGCCAAAGCGAAGAGCCGTAGGAACTTGCGATTGCGGTCAGGCACGCTGCTTTGGAGCAGAAGACAGGATTGCAGTCGATCCGCGGACGATGAAGTCGAACGGGAGAATCTCCGTCTCTTCCGTTCTCGACTCTCCGCGATTGGCACCGATCAGCAGCTGAGCGGCACGAGCGGTCATTTGCGAAATCGGCTGGCGGATGGCCGTCAACGAGGGGGTGCTGAACTTGACGATCGGCGTATCGTCGAAGCTCACGATCGAAAGGTCGCGAGGGACGTCCAGCCCGGTTTCCTTGGCGACTTCCAGCGCGCCGAGCGACATCTGATCGCTGCTCGCGACGATCGCGGTCGGACGGTCGGCCAAAGCGAGCAATTTGCGCGTGGCCTCGGCGCCCGATTCAAACGTGAAATTGCCCTTGGCGATCAGCGACTCGTCGCTCGTCGTCCCGCCCGCGCGGATGGCGCTCAGGAATCCCTCGAGGCGGCTGTGACTAAGCGCATATTCGTCGCTGCCGGTGATGAAGCCGATCCGGCGATGGCCCAGGCGGATCAGGTAATCGGTCGCCGCTGCCGCCGCGGCTGCGTCGTCCATCGCAATTGCGAACCCGGGACCCGGACCGGTCGAGCCGATCCGAGCGAACGGAATCCTCCGCTGGCCGAGCAGCTCACGAATGATCGGATTGTCGCCGTGGGGTGGAGTTAGGATCACTCCGTCGGGATGGATGGCGCCCAATGCCGACGCCAGCTCGCGCTCGATATTCGCGCTGTGGGTATCGACCAGCTCGAAAATCATTCGATAGCCGTGCTCGGCGCATTCCAGCATTCCGCCGAGCAGCATCTGGTCGACCCAGTCCGTTCCGTCGCCCGACCGCCAGCCCTCGATGGTGCGATCGCGGTCGTTGAGGGCGAGAAGGAGGAATGAGCGCCTGCCCCCCATCCGGCGCGCCGCAAGGCTGGGGACGTAACCGAGCGTCTCGATCGCCGCGTTGACCCGCTCGGCGATCGCGGGCCTCACGTTCGGTCCCTTGTTGATGACTCGTGATACCGTCTGAAGCGAGACGCCGGCGGCAGCCGCGACATCCTTGATGGTCGTCGACTTGGGCTGCCGTGCTCGCTTCGCGTCCGTCACCGACAAGCCGTGCCCCCACCCAGATCTTACGCTGCGGCCGCGCGCGACGTTGCGCAATAGCGCGCGACATAGGCTTCGTGCTCGGGCAGCGATGCGACCGTCCGCGCAACGGTCTCGCGGATCATCGCCAGAAACTTCGAAAGTTCGGCATCGGTCAGCTTCTCGGCAATCGGGTGATGCGACTGGGGCCAAATCCCCTGCCCCATCATCACCTGGACCCAGCTGTTCTCGACGAACAGTTCGTCATTCTTGCGGAAGACGAGGCCGGTCTCGCGGAAGAGCTCGATCTTCTGCTCCAGCGTGTCGGGGATCGGCATGTCTCGGCAATAACGCCAGAACTCGCTGTCGCGGCGCTCGGTCGCCTTGTAGTGAAGGATCAGGAAATCGCGGATCTGCAGCATGTCGGTGATCTGCTGATCGTTGAACTCGTCGACGTCGCGCTCGCTGATCTTCCGCAGCGGGAGCATTCGAATGAGCCGCAGAACCGCACGCTGGATAAGATGGATACTGGTGGATTCCAGCGGTTCCATGAAGCCGCCCGACAGTCCGACCGCAATGCAATTGCGATGCCATTGCTTGTGCCTCATCCCAGCACCGAAGCGCAGGACATTGGGCTTGGTCAGGACTTCGCCCTCGATATTGCCGAGGAGCCGCTCCATCGCGGCATCCTCTTCGAGGTAGCGGCTGCAATAGACGATGCCGTTGCCGACACGGTGCTGAAGCGGGATGCGCCATTGCCAGCCCGAATCGTGCGCCATCGCTCGGGTGTAGGGCACCGCCGGGCCGACGCTTTTAGTCTGCACCGCGATCGCGCGATCGCACGGAAGCCAGTGAGTCCAATCGTCATGGCCGACGCCCAGGGTCTGTCCGATCAGCAACGCCCTGAAGCCCGTGCAGTCCAGGAAGAGATCGCCTTCCAGCCGAGTGCCGTCTTCGAGAACCAAAGCGGCGATGTCACCCTTCTCGCCGTCCACGTCGACGCTGGCGATCTTGCCCTCGACGCGCTTGCAGCCGTCGCCTTCCGCCATGCCGCGCAGGAACTTCGCATAGAGCGACGAATCCAGCTGGTAGGCATAGTTCATCCGATCGTCGGGAAGATGCGCGAACTTGCCTTCCCGCGCGGCGATCAGCTCCAGGCAATAGTCGTCGTAGGATTCCTCGTGTCCCTTTTCGAGGCCGTACAGCCAGAAGTGCTGGAATCCCGCCGACCAATGATCCTTCCCGGTGAGCCCGAACGAATGGAAGTAATTGTGCCCGATCTCCTTCCAGTGATCGAACATGATGCCGAGCTTGAAGGTGGCGTTGGTCGCCCGCATGAACTCGGCCTCGTTGATGCCGAGCAGCCGGTTGTAAGTGACGAGCGGAGGGATGGTGGATTCGCCGACGCCGATCGTTCCGATCGCATCCGATTCCACGAGGGTCAGATCGACGACCTTGCCCAGAGTCCGAGCGATTGCGGCGGCCGCCATCCACCCGGCGGTGCCGCCGCCGGCGATCACGATTCGCCGAAGCTTCCTGCCTCTGCTCATCGGCTGAGCTGCCTCAACAGGAAGCTGCGGATCCGCGAGGCCTTCTCGGCATCCAATGGCCCGAGCACGCTCCGCGCCTTCTCAGGAATATGCGAGGTGACCTCCTCCTGGTCTCCAAACACGTAATAATCGAACAGCTCGCGCCAGTGCGCCTTCTCGTCCTCGGGAAGGTCTCGGATCGAGAGCATGGCATGGTTGAGCGCATCCTGCGGCTGGCCGAGCCAGCGCGGGGTCTCGCGCCACCAGTAATTGACGAGGATGTTGAAGCGCTCGAGCCCTTCGACGTGGTGGTACCACATTGACGGAATGTGGAGCGCGTCGCCGGGACCAAGGTCGGCGACCAGTGCATGCCGAAGCGCTTCACGGAAGCGAGGGTGCGCGGAGAAATCCGGTTCCTGCAAGTCGGCCATGCTGACCGCCCGGCCCGCTGGCGTATTGTCGATCGGCCCCAGATAGAGGTTCCGGAACTGATCCGGCGGAAACAAGGTGAAGCGGCGCCGTCCGACCGCGACGCAGGCGAGGTTCTGAGGAAAGTCGTTGTGCGCCGCGATGCGCGTCTTCGTCCCGATCCAGATGCTGGCGAGGCAGTCGCGTGATCCGAGGTCGACATGGTTCGCCTCGTGCAGGCCGTCGAAGAAGCCGTGAATATCGACGGACGCGAGATAGATCGGCGGCGGATCGGCCTGATCCTCGACCGCATCGATCTGCGCGAAGATGTCGGGAAGCTTCGCCCTGACGGTGCGGAAGTTCATCCGCATTGCATCGTCGTAGAACAGGCGTCCTCCTGTTCCCGGCTCGCCGATCGACGCGGTGAACTGCGCGTTGCGTCGCTTGCGAAGAAGATAATCTCGAGCATCGCGGCTCGACTTTCGCCCCGCTTCCACCAGCGGCCAGTCGGAAACCAGTCCGCGAACGAGAAAGGGACGATCGGCGGCGCGAAGCAGCCGATCCAGCTCCGCCGCATTGGCGACAGCTTTCTCCTCGACGGGCGCAAACTTGCTCATCGACCCGGGATCGGCCTCAGCCATGACCGACCCTCCTGTTCTTGCGTGCGATCAGGTCGGTGAGATTGGCGAGCGACGCGATCGCCATGAAGATCGGAAGCAAATGGCCGTTTTCGTGGAGCTCTCCGATCGC
>DASSFK010000072.1:0-4646 GCA_035694565.1 Sphingomicrobium sp. | reverse complement strand
GAACTACAGCGACTGGGATTGCACACTGGAAGACGGTGCGCTTCGCCTGGGCTTTCGCCAGGTCGAAGGACTGCATCGCGACGCGGTCGAGCGATTGGAGAGCGCTCGTGGAATGCGTCCCTACGACAGCGTCGATGACTTACGGACTCGTGGCGGAGTGCCGGTCCATGCAATCCAGCGGCTGGCGTCGGCCGATGCATTTCGCTCGATCGCCCTCGATCGCCGCGCCGCGTTATGGGATGCGCGAGCGCTTAAGCAGGCGCCGGGTCTGCCCTTGTTCATTGCGGCGGAAGCACGGGACGAAGGCGCAGAATTGGTTCCGGCGAAGCTGCCGGCGATGCCGCTCAGCGAGCATGTCGTGAACGATTATCAGACCATCCGCCTCAGCCTGAAGGCGCACCCGATGGGTTTTCTGCGCGAGGATTATGCCGCGCGGAAATTCATCACTGCCGACCGTCTGCCCGGCATACGCGACGGCAAGCGCGTGTCGATGGCGGGGTTGGTACTGATCCGCCAGCGGCCGGGCAGCGCCAAGGGAGTCTGCTTCATCACGCTGGAAGACGAGACTGGCATCGCCAACCTCGTCGTCTGGCCCGACGTGTTCGACAAGCAACGCAAGATCGTCATGGGCGCGCGGCTGATGGCGGTGCACGGAATCATCCAGAAGGATGCCGATGACGGGGTCATCCATCTCGTCGCGCGCAAGCTCGAAGATCATACCCACATGCTGCGGCATCTGAGCGACGGACTGATGCCCTCGACCCTCAATCAAGGCGACGGCGCCGGAAGCTGGAAACCGCCGTCAGCAGCGCATCCGCGCGACGTTGACGTCATTCCTAAGTCCCGGGATTTTCATTAGCTTGATCAGGGCAAAGCCGGAACCGGCCTGAACTGGCACACCGAGCTTTCTGCCCGTTTTGCGGTGTAACAATCGGCGTGCATAAGCAGGCGGATGCTTGCCTTCGCCTTGTCAGCCGCCATGGCGCTCGCCACGAGCACGCCAGAGGATGCCATAGAGGGCTACTGGCTGCATCCCGATGGAGCGATCATCATCCGCGTCGACAATTGCGGCGACGCCTATTGCGGCACCGTGACGTGGGCGACCAAAAGGGCGAGTCTCGACGCCAAGCCGGGCGTGGACAGCCTGATCGGCGCTCAACTCCTCTCAGGCTTCCACCAGAACTCCCGGGGAGTCTGGAAGGGCCAGATTTACATTCCCGACCAGGACATGCACGTCAGTGGGAGGTTGCAGCCGCTCGATTCCAACCGGCTGAAGCTTTCGGGCTGCACGTTTGGCGGTTTCCTGTGCAAAACCCAGATCTGGACGCGCTCCGACAGGCCGGTCGCCAGGGCCGACTAGCCGAGGCCGTTCATACTGACGCAAGCTGAGCGCGCGATTCTTGCCGCAAACCGTCGCTAAGTGGGCCGGATGAAACAGCTTCTCTTGAGCATTGCAGCAGCTTCAGTGGCGCTTGGCGCGTCCTCGCCTGCAGTCGCGCAGGCGATCGAGGGCAAGTGGGCGAACCCCAAACGCAGCGTCATCGTGCACGTAGCCCGCTGCGGCGAGGCCTTTTGCGGAACCGTCAGCTGGGCCTCCGCCAAGAATCGGGAAAAGGGCGCCGAGCCGGGCACGCGAGTCCTTTCCGACCTGCGACCTGCAGGCGAGGGCGTCTACAAGGGCAAAGCCTACGAGCCCAAGCGCAACATCCGAGGCTCCGCCACCGTTCGCCAGATCGGCCCCGACACAATGGTCGTCCGGGGCTGCGCCGTGCTCGGCATGTTCTGCTCCGAGCAGCGCTGGACGCGGATCAGCTAAGCAGCAGTCCGTCCTCGCCGGCCACTCCCCCGGCGAGGACGGCAGCCTGAAGTTCCGCCATTTCATCGGCCCAGTAGCGGTCGGACGTGAAGTGCGGACTGATTTCCCGGACCCTGGAATGAATCCGCTGCAGCTTTGCGCTGGTCTTCAGCGGAGCATGAAAGTCGACCCCCTGCGCCGAGGTGATCAGCTCGACTGCGATCACTCCGGCCGCGTTCCGGGCAATCTGCGCGGCCTTTCGGCCGGCGATCGGTGCCATCGACACATGGTCCTCCTGACCGGCCGACGTCGGCACAGTGTCGACGCTGGCCGGATAGGCGAGCGACTTGTTCTCGCTGACCAATGCGGCCGCCGTGACCTGGGTGATCATCAGCCCGGAATTCACGCCGCTGTCCTCGGTCAGGAACGGCGGCAGTCCGCTCATCTTCGGGTCGATCAGCACCGCAACCCGCCGCTCCGAAATCGAGCCGACTTCGCACATCGCCATGGAAATTATGTCGGCTGCGAAGGCGACCGGCTGGGCATGGAAATTGCCGCCCGAAATCGCGGCATTCTCGTCCGGGAAGAGGATCGGATTGTCGGTCACCGCACCGGCCTCGATCGTCAGGGTGCGAGCGGCATGTTCGAGTAGATCGAGCGCGGCTCCCATCACCTGCGGCTGGCACCGGAAACTGTAGGGATCCTGGACCTTGCCGCAGCGCGCGTGGCTCGAAACGATCTCGCTTCCCTCGAGCAGCTCGCGGATGGCGGCGGCAACGCGGATCTGGCCGGGCTGGCCACGAAGCGTCGATATGCGCGCGTCGAACGGCCTCACGCTGCCCTTCAACGCATCGACAGAAAGGGCACCGGCCGCGATCGCCGAGGCGAACACGCGTTCGCCCATGAACAAGGCGTCGAGCGCAATCGCGGTCGACGCCTGCGTTCCATTGATCAGCGCGAGACCTTCCTTCGGGCCGAGCTGGAGTTCCTGCATGCCCAGTTTCGCAAGCGCCGCGTCGGCGGCCATCACCTCGCCACGGAGATCGATCCTGCCCCTGCCCATGAGCGCCGAAATCAAGTGCGCGAGAGGAGCGAGATCGCCCGAGGCACCGACGCTTCCCTGCGAGGGAATGACCGGCATTGCATCATGCTCGAGCAGGGCCTCCAGCGCTTCGATCACCAGCGGACGAACGCCGCTATGCCCGCGGCCGAGACCGAACAATTTGAGCACGATCATCAGGCGCGTCACATGGCGCGGAAGCGGCTCGCCGAGGCCGGCGCTGTGCGACAAAATGAGGTTGGTCTGAAGCTCGGCGAGCCGCTCGTCGGGAATCCGAGTGCTGGCAAGCAAGCCGAAGCCGGTGTTCACGCCATAGACGGTCTCACCGCCCGCAACGATCCGCTCGATGGATGCGGCCGCGTCGGCAACGCGCTGCATCGAGGCGTCGTCGAGGCGCGCACTCGCGCCCGCCCAGATGCGGCGGAGAGTTGCAAGGTCGAGCCTGGTCGGGTCGAGTTTCACGAGCCCACCATCGGCAGGTCGAGGCCCTGCTCATGCGCGCAATCGATAGCGATCCGGTAGCCTGCGTCCGCGTGTCGCATCACCCCGGTGCCCGGGTCGTTCCACAGCACCCGTTCGAGACGGCGCGCGGCATCGTCGCTTCCGTCAGCAACGATCACCATTCCGCTGTGCTGCGAATATCCCATTCCGACGCCGCCGCCATGGTGGAGCGACACCCAGGTCGCGCCTCCGGCGGTGTTCAGAAGGGCGTTGAGCAGCGGCCAGTCGGAGACGACATCGCTACCGTCCATCATGCTCTCCGTCTCGCGGTTGGGCGAGGCCACCGAGCCGCTGTCGAGATGGTCCCGGCCGATGACGATCGGTGCGCTGACTTCGCCGTTGCGGACCATCTCGTTGAAGGCGAGGCCCAGCTTGTGGCGCTGTCCGAGCCCGACCCAGCAGATCCGCGCCGGAAGCCCCTGGAAGGCGATGCGCTCGCGTGCCATGTCGAGCCAGCGATGCAGGTGCGGATCGTCCGGGATCAGCTCCTTCACGCGCTGGTCGGTACGGTAGATGTCTTCGGGATCGCCAGACAACGCGACCCAGCGGAACGGCCCGACGCCGCGGCAGAAAAGCGGGCGCACATATGCCGGAACGAAGCCGGGAAAGTCGAACGCGCGAGCGACGCCCATGTCCTTCGCTTCCTGGCGGATGTTGTTGCCATAATCGAAGGTCTGGACGCCCATATCCTTGTAGGCGAGCATCACTTCGACATGCAGGGCGATCGACGCGCGCGCCGCCTCGGCGACGGCGACGGGATCGCGTTCGCGCATTTCCTGCCACTTCGCGACCGACCAGCCGGCCGGGCAGTAGCCGTTCGCGGGATCGTGCGCGCTGGTCTGGTCGGTGAGCGCGTCCGGCCGGATGTTCCGCTTCAGCATCTCCGGCAGGATCTCGGCCGCGTTGCCGAGCAGACCGACGCTGGTTGGCCCGGTGGCGCTGGCGATGATCTCCAGAGCCTCGTCGATGGTCGTCGCACGCCTGTCGAGGTAGCGCGTTTCAAGCCGCTTCTCGATGCGGCTTTCCTGGCATTCGATGGCGATGCAGTGCGCCCCTGCCATGACCGCGGCGAGCGGCTGCGCACCGCCCATTCCGCCGAGGCCGGCGGTCAGGATCCACTTGCCCTTGAGATCGCCGCCGAAATGCTGACGGCCCATCTCGGCGAAGGTCTCGTAGGTTCCCTGGACGATGCCCTGCGTGCCGATGTAGATCCACGAGCCCGCCGTCATCTGGCCGTACATCATGAGCCCGGCGCGATCGAGTTCGTTGAAGCACTCCCAGGTCGCCCAC
>DASSFK010000071.1:0-47317 GCA_035694565.1 Sphingomicrobium sp. | reverse complement strand
TCCCACTCGGCCGCGTTGGGCGTAATCGCGTCCGCAGTGAACTTGCGCGCCATCTCCTGGATCTGGAGCTGGTCCTCGGTGAGCTCGAACTGGTGCATGGGCGGCGGCTCTAGGAGCGCAAGCGGTTGTCAGCAAGTCCGCTGCTCCGCCATTTCTCGGCGAAAAGAAGCGGCCGGTCATAGGTGAGTACTTGTCGTTCGACCGGACCGCTTCTCGGTACGCTACAAGCGAAGTCTCCCGCGCGTCGCTTCGCGGCGGGCTCCGCGCTGCAGGACTTAAATCGAATTGCCCGGGTTTGCGGCTAACATGAGTTATGCGTGACCCGGTAGAGCCACTTTCTCGGGCGACCGAGCAGCAACACCCATCTAACTAATGATCCTCGACGAGCGCTCCGCCCTCGTCGAGAAGCGGGGGGAAAGACTTAGTCCTCCGCGCCCGCCTTGTGCTCGGTGTGATCGCCGGCCGGCCGGGCAGCGTCGGTCTTGGCCTGCTCTTCCGGAGCCTTCGGCAGGACGACCGTGCAAACGCGGCGCGGGCGATTGCTTCCGACCTCGCTGACATATTCACACTTCTTGCGCGGCTTCGCCTGCGCCGGGTCGGCAGCCGATGCAGCATTCGGAGTAGCCGCGAGCAAAAGTGCCATGAGGACGGACATTGAATGAGATCCCTTCAACTGACTGACTAGCAAAGGGAACGCAGTCCCAGCGGAGTTCCTACCTATCAGCCTCGCTTAATCAATAGCAGTCGTCAGTTCCTCGTGTCCGAGCACAGCACATCGGCAAGGAAAGTCCGGTTCTCAAGCGTCTGCAGTCGAGCGTAAGCAGCAGTCCGCCATCCCCGCGCCCGGCAGAAGTTCTCGGCCCGCTGCGACATCGCTTCTGCAGTCCCTTCCGGCACTTCGATTCGGGCACCGCGATCGTCGGGCGCAACGAAATATTCGGACGCCATGCCCCTGAGGGATGGGTTCGGACCGGTCACCACGGCCCCGACCGAGGCGCCGACCGTCGTGATTTTCGGAGCGACCGGCCGAACGGAGCGCACGTTGAACACCATCGCCTCGTCGGATTTGCTGAATTCCTTGCACCCGGTGAACGTGTTGCCGCTGCAGAGCTCCCAGGACTGGCCTTCGGGGATCTTCACGCTCCTCACGGTAAAGACACGCATCGACTGCGAAGCACCCGCGATCGAATAGCCGCCGCCTTTGAAATGTCCCTTGGGATAGAGAACCAGCTCGGTCGAGGGCTGCTCCTGAGCCTGCGACTGGGCCGGAAGCAAGACGGCCAGCATGACCGCACCGAACATAAGCTTCTTGAGCATCCCCGTCCCCGCTACTGAATTGGCTGGCCAACAGCTAAGCGCAACGGATGCGTTCGCACTAGTGGTTTTTCAACCGGAACAATGCAGCTAGGACTAGGGCTTCGCGCGCCCGTAGCTCAGTTGGACAGAGCACGAGCCTTCTAAGCTTGGGGTCGCAGGTTCGAATCCTGCCGGGCGCGCCACTCCCGTGCAGAACTGGGCACTTTCGCCGCGCCGTTCGCGGCGGTAGCTATGACGGCCCTCTCCAAAGCTTTCCGCGAGCCTCGGATCTGAACCCGGTCGGTTTCGACAGTCACCTCGTCGATGAGTAGGCGTGTGTAGGCTTGGCGCAGAGCTGGGTTGTCCGCCCGAAGACCATCTCTAAGCAGCTTGCCGAATCGGCCAATCACATCGGGCGTAATGCGGCGCTGACTCGAGGCGAGCTGCCGCTCCAGCGCGGCGATGTCAGTGGTGAGCGCGGCGATGCGCTGCCGATGATGGGTCAGTCGCTCCGCGAAATCACTTCGCCCGGCGACGCCAGGCCTGACTCCACAAATTCATAAAGCCGGTTCAGGGCACCCTCGCTGTTGGTCCTGGCGCCACGGAGCAGCGCCAGCTCCTCACGCCTGCGCTGGTCAGACTCGTCGCTCTTCTCCAGAAATGCCGTGAGAAGTTCGGCAAGCCGCTCGGGTGCCAGTACTCGCTCCTCCAGCGCAACGAGGACAATCTTGTCGAGCTTCTCCATCCGAATGGAACGACCAATGCAGGCCGTCTCGCCACGCGTGGCTCGCCTCGAGCAGGCATAATAGCGGTACTGACCGGACTTGCCTGTCCGGATGGTCATGGCGCCGCCACAGCTCGCGCAGCCGCACCGCGCAATGCCGATCAGGAGCGTCGGCCCGGAGACAACTCGCGCAGGTGTCTGCCTCGGATTTCGCTGTCCCAGCCGAGCCTGGACTGTCTGGAAGCTCTCTTCGTCGATGATCGCAGGCACCGCGATGGGCACCCACTCTTCGCGTGGACGACGTTCGCCGGTGCGTGAGTCTTTTTGATTAAAGTAATGCGCGCCCATGTAGGTCGTACGCCGAAGCACCACGTCGACGTTTGAGACATGGAAGGGCTTGCCGCGATAGGTGTAATTCCTGCGGTTGAGCCAGGAGACGATCTTCTTGATGCCCATCGGTCCTGAAGAGCCGTCTCCCTCCAGGTAGAGCGAGAAGATCTTCCGAATGATCGGCACTTCCATCTCGTCCACAGCGAGAACCTTCTTGTCCTTGTCGCCGCGGCGCTCCCCGATAGTGGGGAAGCAGCCGACCTTCGCTATCCCATCCGAATTATCCATCCGGACGCCGGCTCGGTGGACGCGGAGTAGTGCGTCTCGTCGTTCGTGCCGGCCTGACTGGTTCCCGCACGACCTCTTCAGGGCGTGGGACAGGCGGCTGAGGTTGCACCGCCTCTGGGCGCGTCCGCGGTGGCCGCGGCGGAGTCGCGGGGCTGCGACCGGGCGCAGGAGTGGCCGGGACGGGAGCTGGCGCCGGCTCGGCTACCGGTGCTGGGCCGGGCGGCGGAGGTGGTGGCGGAGGTGGTGGCGGGGCAACGGCCGGCGCAACATCGCGGCAAGCCACGATGGGTAGCTCGAGGCAGCGCCGGCAGGAGGTCAGGCTGACCTCACCGTTATTCACTGCCAAGATGCCGAGAGGCGCGTAATGATGTTCGATGCCCTGCGGCGCCCGCTCCTTCGGGTCGTCTCCAGCGCCAATCGGCCAGTCGATCCCGCCGGTGGCGGCACTGCCGCGGATCGTCCAATAGTCGCCCGGCCGGTAATGGCCGCCGGGCTCGAAGCGGACCTGAATGCCGTCGCCGATCTCGATCCACTCGGCGGCCGGCCCGGTCGCAGATTCGACCACCGGCAGCGCGCCGTCTTCGAGCGGCATGTCGTCGTTGCCCTTCTGATCCCATAAGCGCACGCTGGGATTGGTCAGGTTCGGTTGCCATGCGATGCCCGGCAGGGCCTCGACCGTCAGCAGGTCGCCCTCGACCGCGACCACCCGGACCAGCTCGCCGGGCAAGCCGGCGAGGTCAAGCGCCTCGTGCGACACCTCCACCCACGCGCCGGCGCGGAAGCCCCGCGCCGGGCTGACGATCAGCGCATTGCCGTTGATGCCGAGCCAGCGCGAGACCACGCTGCCGTTGTCGCGCGACCATTTGAACGTCGCCTGGCTGCCGTCTCCGCCACGGTGGATCTCGATCCGGTAAAGCTGGTTCTCGCTGCCGCGAAAGCGCGCCTCGGGGGCGATCGAGCAGGGATCCTCGACGATCGCGCCGGGATCGACCCGCGCCGCCATCAGGCCGGTGCTCGCCGGCAGCGAGCCCAGCGGCGAGGCGCAGCGCATGCTGTCGTCCTGGCCGTCCTGATCCCACGCGTCGTCCCAAAGCAGCGCCTTCACCTGCCAGACGATCTGGACGCGGGTGCACGTATCGGAACCGCCAAGCGCGGGCTCACGGATGCGATCGTCCTCGATCCAGCTGATGTGACGCTCCCACACGTCGAGATAGACCCAGAAGCGGTCGTCCTCTTCGGGCTCGTCGAGCCAGCGCAGCAGCGGATCGCCGCCCTCGCCCGACGCGTCGGCCGGCACGGGCACATAGTAGGGCTGATCGGAATAGTGGCGTGCCTGCCGATTCTCGCACAGGATGCCGTCGACATAGTAATGACCGGCGCCGATGGTCAGCCGCCAATCGTTCTCGTCCTGCTGCACACCCAGCGCGAAGCCGCTGCCGTCAGCGGGCCCGCCGGCCGCGCCGTACAGGTCGCGGGTGAGAAGTCGCAGCTGCCGCAGCACGATCGCGGTGGCGTCGTTGAAGTCGGAATCGAGGCTGACCCGCCCCTGCTGGAACAGGACCGCCGCATAGTGGGCGGCGCTCTCGAAGTCGAATTTGCTGAAGTCGCCCTTCATCTCGGCTGCTCCTTCGCTTAGTTGGCGAAAATGATCCCGGCATCCATGCCGGCCGGTGTGCACTCGCTTATGCGCGCCGACAGCGCCGCCCGGCGCTGCGGCTGATAGAGGTCGTGCCACACCCCCATCTCGGATTCGTCATCGGCGCCGCGGACGATTTCGTCGGCGCAGTCGGGCCCCAGCTGGGCATAGGCCGGGTTGCCGTAGCGCCGTGACGTAAACTGGGGCCGGACCCGGATGAGCTCGCCCTCGATCGCGAGCGCCTCCGCTTCGTGCTCTAGCTTACGCGCCTTCACCGCGGCGACGACGCCGTCGGGCTGGCAGCGGTAGCGGCGCGGCGTGCGGCAGCCGCTCGGAACGTAGCTGTAGCGCAGGCAACCGATCTGCCGCCGCGCGACATGGACGCAGGCGGTAAACAGGCTGTTCTCGCCCAGTTTCATCGCATGGACCTCGACGATGCCGAAGACGGTGGAATCGCGCACGGTGAGCACGGCATGGGCGATGCCATTGCCCGGCGCGCCAATCGCCTGGCGCTCCTCGCCGGTGGCGTCGACGATGCAGTCGCTGATCGTGATCGGGATCGGGTCGCGCTTCACCTGATCCTCACGCACCTGGATCGTGCCGAGGATCGAATGCGCGATCCGAACTCCGGCGCGGACGTTGGTCAGCTCGAGGCTGGCCTCGGCCGGCCGCCTGGGCGCGCAGTCGCAGTCGATCCCCCACCCCGGCACCAGCGTGCAGTGGCGGATGTCGACCCGCGACAGGCAGGTCCGGTCGGCATCGGCCTCATCGCTTTCCTCCGGGTCGGGGACGCCCTCGATCCGGATCGGCCGGCCGGTGACGAGCAGGCCGTCGAAGGCGATCCGGCTGGCCCGTCCCAGCGTAACGAGCAAGGCATCGGGCAGGTCGGCCTGCCAATCGATCAGCCGGATCACCGGCCGCCGCCGTGACGCGGCGCGCAGCTGCAGCGTTTGACCCTCGGCCAGCTCGATCCGGACGGGCTCGACATAGACGCCGCTGTCGCGGATCTCGATCACCGCATGTTTGGGATTGTCCTTCTGCCACCGAGCGAGCGCCTCGCCGATCCGGCGGAAGTCGGCGCCACCGCTCTCCGCGACGGTATAGAGGCGGGCCTCGGCCGAGGCCTCAAGCAGCGGCCGCGGATATTCGCCGCCGCCGATCTCGCCGGGGAAGCCATAGTGGTAGCGGACCCTGACCCCCTTCTTGGGCAGCTGGCCCGGCGGGAACGCGATGCGGCCCAGCACCGGGTCGACCGCGATGCGCCCCTTGGCCGGAAGATAGGTCCAGCCGCTAAGGTCCACCGGAATGATCTGCTCGAGCGGGACCGGGCCGTCGCCGCCATGGCCGGCCCAGCCGTCGGTGTCGATTGACAAGCTCTGCCCGTAATAGTCGCCGGGCCGCCGGTCGAAGGCGCGGCGCCTGATCCGCCCCGGCCGATTCAGCTCGCCAGCGATGTGGCTTGGGTCCGGCTCGGGCGCGGGAGCAACGAACAGGGGCGCGTCCTGGCCGAGGATCGAGAAGGTGAAGCAATGCGGCCCGGCCTCCTCGATGCACTGAGCCGGCGTGTCGGTGACCGAGAAGCTGCGCAGCCGCCACACGAACAGGGCGACCGCCGGGATGCCATGCCGCCCCGGGGTCAGCGGCGAGGTCAGCCGCCGGGTGTCGACGCAGCGCGCGATTCCGGCGAACGGCCCGCCGAGCCGGTCGAGCGCGTCGCCATCACGCAAGTCCGCCAGGCTGTGGCGGGCCGGCCAGAGGTGACCGAGATGCTGGGTGCGGTTGAGCAGCTTGAAATATTCGACCGCCCGGCCCGGCCAGCCGGCGACGTCGAAGGCGAGTTCCTCGAGCAACGCGAGCGTGCCCTTGGCGCGTCGCATGCGGATGGTATTGGCGATCTCGCGGCGCGGCACCAGGACCGGCGGCAGCGCGCTTCCCGGCTTGTCGGGCGGCAGCCCCGATCCAGGTGGCGGCACATAGCCGAGCAGGTCGCCGATATAGGGCACCGCCCAGTCCTCGGCGGTCTCGATGAACCAGTTATCGTAGAGCTGGTAGATGTCGTCCTCGACGACGTTCACCTGCTCGGCGATCACCGCCAGCAGTGCTTTCAGCGGATAGCCGCGCTCGGCGTCGCGGATGCGATGGATGGCCGGGATCAGCTGGTAGAGGCGGTCGGCCCGGGCCGCTTCGTCTGGGATGGCGTTCATGGGACCTCGTTCAGGATCAGGGTGTCGGGAACCGCGGGCGTGAACATGGCGAGCTCGGCCGGACGCAGGTGGCCGCGGTCGAATCCGCCGGGCCACGCCATCACGTCGGCGATCGTGCGCGAGGCGCCGGCGGTCAGGCCGTGCGCGGAGCTGGTATCCGGATCGGACAAACGCGCCGCCATATTGGCGACCCGGGCGAGAATTTCGTCCTGGGTCACCAGCCGCCGCTCGCCTTTGTCGGACACTTTTTCGGGGATGGCGCCGAACGTGTCGACGTCGACATAGGCGACGCCTTTCACCGAATGGATCGCGGCGATGATCTGGGCCAGCCGCGCGGGCTGGCCGAGCTGGCGGCGATGGAAGCCGAACCGGTCAAGCAGGGTCGCGCGCACCTTGGCCGACACCTTGTCCCACAGATAGTCGGGCAAGATCCGGATATTGGCCGTCAGCACGAGCAACCTGAGCTCGCGCGGCTCGACCGCCAGCGGCAGCGCGGGATCTCCGAGCCGGCGGAGCGCGACGGTAAGGTTGCGGTAGAGGTCCGAATCGGGATCGATCGGCGCATCGTCGACGCCGGCGACAGTGATGTGGACCAGGTGCCGCCGGCCATCAGTTGTCGCCCGCGCCACCGCCTTGGCGATGCCGGCAAAGCGGCGGGTGAAGGCGGCGTAATCGGCCACTGACACAATCCGGTCGAGGGTCGCGACCGAGAGTGGCGCGTTTTCACGGGCCAGGTCGCGCGACTCCCGGTCGGCGCCGCCCGATGCGCGCAGGGGGTTGATCACCGCGGTGACCCCGAGCGGCCGGGTCTGCAGCAGGCTGATCTGCTCGGCGCGGACATTGCCCGGCGCGCCGATGCCGCTGCGATAGACGGCACGCACGTTCTGGACTCCGGTCGGCAGCCGCGCACCGGCAGCGCCGTCGCCGAAGGTGACCGTCGTCTTGTCGGCATCGTCGGTCGCGGTGACGAAGCCGCGGTCCTTGGGGCCGAGCCGTTCGAGCGACTGGCTCTCCTTCCAGGCGACGTCGTCGACATAGACGGCGAGGGTCGTCTCGGCGCCTTCCGCGGTCGGGACCGATGTGAAAGTCAGCGGCGGTTGCTTGAGCGTGAAGCTCTGCAGTGCCGCCGCTCCATCGCCGCTGCCGAGCAGCTCGTTTCTCGTCTCGCCATGCGTGGCGCGCACCACGTTGCCGTAGATGACCACGCTCTCTCGTTTGTAGCGATGGGCGGTCCCGGTGGCAAAGGTCAGGGTGGTGTGGGTCTTGTCACCCGGTCGGTCGAGATCGTAGCCATGAACCACGTTGGCCAGCACCATCAACTCGCTCGTCCTGACGCCGGTCACGCCTTCGATGTCGCTGCGCTCGCCGCTCACGATGACGAAGCGGCCGGATTTCAGCTCCTTGTAAAGAGCCCCGAGCTCGACTGTGTTGCCACCGACGTCGCCCGGCACGGGCTCCTCGGCCAGCTCCAGCTTCTCGCTGGCCGCCATCACGCTGGTCGACCTCAGATCCGCCATGGCCGGCGCGGACCACCAATCCCGGTCAAGGATGATCCGCGTGCTCTTGCCGGTGAGGCCGTAAGCCGCGCGCTGGCGCGTCTCCGCGGTGACGACCCGGTAAAGATGCGCGCCAGCGAAGTCATTTCCCATGGGAAAGCGATCGAACCGTTCGACGACCGCGTAGCCGTCGGTGACGATGGCCGGATAGGCCTGATCGAGCCATATCGCGTTATCGGTCTCGTCGGCGGAAGGGTCCCAGTCCTCCCACTGGCTGTAGGTAGCGAAATCGAAGTCGCGATTGATGCGCGGCTCCTTGCCGGCATTGGCGCCGAAGGGCACCGCGCTCACCCGCAGCGCGAAGACGCCGACCAGTTGGGTGGCGCTGGTCGCGACATTGGCGTTCGCCCACGCGGCGTAGTAGCCGTCGCGCAGCTGCGGAGCGAGGTTGAGGAGTAGCTGCGGCGCCGGATCGGCGCCGGCGTGGAATGTCCCGGCCAGGCTGCGCCGTAGCTGCGCTGACGACGCGACCTGCGGGATGCGGGGCTTGAGCAGCGCATCGACGAAACGGCTCGGATCGGTTGTTGCCGGACCGCCCGGCTGGCCGGCCGCGTCGACCGCCTCGGCGATGTCCTCCTTGAGATCGGCGATCAGCGGCTCGAGCTCAGGCGACAGCGGCACGTCCGCCATGTTTCGCATCTCGTCCGCCCAGTCGGCCGGCGTGCCGGATTGCTCCATCAGCGCGTACTGCAGCAGCCGGTCACCCCACAGCACGGTGCGCTGGTCGCCGCCGACCTCGCCTTCGCGGAATTCGCCGGCGGAATCGGCGAAGCGGAGCAGCACCGGCACGGCCGCCGCGAGCGCTGGCGCCACCGGCACCAGGCGAACGATCGTGGTTTTGGGATCCTCGCCTTCGTCGGTCGCGGCGACGATCCGCCGAGCCCCGCGCTGGAGCGGATGGTCGAACACGAACAGCAGCGGGTCGCCGGGGCGCAGGTTGGTGGCGCGGCTGACGACATGCACGCTGTCGATCGCCAGCACGGTGCTCAGCGTAATTTTTTGCGGCCTAAGTCTGCGCGGAGCCAGGTCGTTCCACTCGCGCCGGGCGAGCAGGTCTTCGGAGGTCTCGAAGCTCTGCGGCGTCTCACCCGGCCCGGGAAGGCTCTGGGCGCGGGCGCCGGCTTCGATCGTCACCGGATCGACCTGGTTTTGGTCGACGGCGAAAGCGAGATGGACGCCCGAGGCGACGCCGGGCCGCAGCTTGTATCCGACCAGACTGGCGAGCTCGAGGATCGAACGCCGCTCGGTCGCGGTGCGCAGATAGCCTTCGTTCGCAATCCGCTCCTCGTAGAAGCAGAGAAGGTCGCCGAGGCTCGCAAAGCCGTCGAGCAAGGCAATTGAGAAGTCACCACTGTCGCGGGTGGTGAGGTCCTTGAGCGGCCGCAACTTGACCGGCGGATCGAGCGGATTGCCGTCGGGCCCGGTGGCGTCGATCGTGACGGCGGCGAGGCGCGCCTTCATCGTCGCCACGAACTGGCCATGGGTGCCCGCTCGCCAGGCGATCGCTGGCAACGCGGCGCGATTGGCATGATCGACCGGAGTCAGCACCGCGACGCCTTCGCAGCATCCGCAGGGCCGGTCGCTACCACATGAAGTGCATGCCACCTTTCGTCTCCTAGCGTCCGCCGCCCACGACCAGCTCCAGCTGGCCGCGCTCGGGATGATTGGGATCATTGGCGAGCTGCGCGATCTCGTGCGCCTCTAGCGGCAGCACGCCTGCCTCGAGCTCCCCGTTGGGATGCTGGAACCGCCGGTTGAGCACGGTTACCGTCGCGCATTCGACCCCAGGCACGGCCACCACCTCGGCCACGATCCGGCTGACGAACACGCCACCCCCGAAGCTCAGCCGGTCGGGCTGGAACCAGCCATCTGCGCCGACCAGTTTCTTTTCGACCGCCTTGCGGACCTGGCCGCGGTCATGCTCGGGTAGCGCGCAGATCTCGACCTTGAGTTCGATCGGCACATAAGCGGCGGCGCAGACCCGTAGGTCGTGACCGATGCGGCGATAGGCCTCGAGTCGCCGCTCGAGCTCGGCGACGAGCGCCGGATCGGCGCTCTCGCGGCCGAGAGGGTCGATCGCTACCACTGCTTCCCACCAGCCACCGGTCCAGACCAAGCGGGCGGCTGCCCGCTGCAGGTCGGGATGATGCCGCGCGGCCTCGGCATAATCGTCGGCGGTGATCGCGCGCCGTTGGCGACGACGGAAGGCGCCCGGCGCGTGCAGCTTGGCCTGGGCCAGGGGTTCCGGATCGGTGCCGCCCGCGGCCGCGATCGGATTGCGCACGGTGAAGTCAACGCCGCCAACCTTGAGCTTGTCGTCGAGGACGATCCGACAAATCGCCTCGGCCCCTACGTTGCCGTCGCGACCGCCGCCGACGCGGTAGCGGGCGGCGAGCGCGACGCCAGGATCGGGTTCGCGGCCGAGCCACCCGTCGCCGAAGCGCAGCCAGGTGACCTGGTCGTTGTCGATCTCGGCGACGAACTGGCGGTCGTCGCCGCCAGCGCCGACCAAGTCGGGAGCCGGCCACCAGGCCGATCCGTCTTCCCCTTCGAGCACCACGGCCGGGAGCGCGCAGCGCGGGTCCTGCACGAGCGCCTTGCTCGCCGGACCAGTGTCGGGCTCGACGCGATGGACCAGCGGCACCCCGGCCAGGCGCGGCCGGTAGTGGCCAGCCCGGCGCGCGATCTCGGCCGGCTGTCCGGCGCATTCGCAGCAGGCGCTGTCGATCCGTTCGGGCACTGGCGGCAGCGGCTCACCGACGGTGCGACCATGATCGACGAGGACGATGTTGCCCCGCGCCACCGTCACCCCATCGAGGACCGGGCAGTCGGGCGCTTCGCCGATCGCGGAAAGGCAAAGCGCAAACGGCAAGGCGTCAGCCGCGGACCATTCCACGTCGACGAGGGCGGTTGGCCGCTCCACCTCGCCATCGGAATGGAGGTAGAGCGGATCCTCGGTCCGCTCGACCCGGGTCAGGCGAACGACCCAGCGCTTTGAGGGATCGAAGTCAGCGTCGACGCCGGTTCGCGCGCCCTTCACCTCCTCGAACAGCAGCGCGTCGCCGACCTCGAGATCGAGCGCGCGGCCGTCGTCGTCACCGGTCCATGCGTCGACCAGGGTGGCCCGGGTCGAGCCTATTTCGAGGCAGCATTCGCGTTGCCCCCATCTGTAGATCTCGATCCTGTTGTGCGCCTCACGCAGCCGCAGCGGCTCGGCCGGCTCGAACCAACTGAACGCGGAGGGGGCGACCCCGGCGAGCGTGGCTTCGGCGATTGGCTTCTCGGCAGGCCCCAGCGACGGATCGAGCCCGGTGACGAACGCAACCTTGTCGTCCGGCAAAGGCGGCGGATCGGTCGACACCCCGACATGCACCCAGGCCCGCGCGTTGCAGCCCTCGTGCACCCGATAGTCAACCAGCCGAGCATGCCGCCGCACCGAGATGCGCTGCCGCGCCGTGCCGAGATAGGCTTCAGTCGCGACCGCGTCCTGGTGATAGCTCAGGTAGTCGCCGACATAAGCGAGCAACTCGACCAGGGTGACGCCGACGTCCGGGACATGGCGCTCGGTCCAGTCGGGCACGAGCAGCGCCATGCGGTCGAACAGCAGTTGGCGGAAGCTCGCATAGTCTTTGGCCAGGTAGTTGAGCCGCGGCTCGTCGAGCGAGGCCGGCGGGCAATCACAGTCGGGGCGGCAGTCGACGTCCGAAGGGCAGTCGACCTTGAACGAGAAATCGAGCGACGCGTAGTGCGGGTCGACGTCGTCGACGTCGACCAGGCGCAGCGTGTAGGTCGAGAAATCGCCGCGCCGGTCGAGCCGGAGCACAAGGACGTCGTCGACTTCCGGGTCGGAATCGACGACCGGGTCGACGTCGAGGACCTTGATGCCGGAGATGACGTCGCCGCCGTCGATCCGGAAATGCCGCGGCAGGTCAGCGCTGTCCTGCGCCAGCGCCTCTGGCAGCTTGCCGAGCAGGTAGACGTGGAGCGTCTGCTGGTCCGGCCCGACCTCGAGATAGTCTAGGCCGTTGCGCCCGGCGAAGCGCCGCACCGCGTGCCGGCGCAAATCGGTGGAGCATGTGAGCACCATCCCGTCCTCCCTCCTCAGTTCGGCCGCTCGACGGCGGTCCGCACCATCACACCCGTCGCGCGCACCAGATAATGAAGGTCGATCGTTAGCCGGCTGTCGTCGGCGGTGACACTGAGCTCGCCGATCTCGATCACGTCGCCGAGCCACTGCTGCAGCGCCGCCTGCAGCGTGAACTCGACCGTGGCGGCGAGCTCGGGGCTGTTCGGCGCAAACACCAGCTGGCGCGCGCCGCTGCCGAAATCGGGCCGGTTCACCCGCTCGCCGTGGCTGGTGAAGATCAGCTGCTCGATCATGTCGCGGACATGTTCGTCGTAATCCGTGGTCGCGGTCCGACCGCGCCTGCCGATGCCGTAGGGATAGTCGATCTGCATGCCGATCTCCTCGCGGTTACATCGCGAATACGCGCATCTGGAACTTGCCGAGCACCGGCGGGCCGTTGGGGATGGGCCCGCTCATGCCGACGCCGGCGCCGGGCCCCGGCGCCGCCTGCACCATCACCGGCTGGCCCATGATCAGCACCCGCGTGGTCGGCATCGACCATTTGACGATCAGGCACGGCTGCGGCTTGGGCTCGGGGGTGGTGAACGGGCAGCCGGCGACGGTGATCTGGCTTGCCATCGTCGCCGCCGGCTGGGCGCTGACCAGCACGCGGGTCTGCGCGGGCGGGATCGTCGCCGGTGCCTGGTGGAGGCACTTCATGTCGGCCAGCGTGTGCAGCATAAATCCCGGCATCGCCGTCGCTCCTCACTTGATGGTCATCGCGCCCATGTTCATGTCGATCAGCGGGCCGACCATGGTGATCGACGCGCCCTTGCCGTTCGAAATGTAGATCCCAGAATCGTTCACCACGATCATCGCCCCGGTCGTGCTCTTCAGGATGATCCCGCCGGTCGCCGGCGACGGCGGCATGTCGCTGACCATGATCGTGTGCTGGAGCAGCGAGGTGATGACGATATTTGGATCAAGCGGGTTCCCGGCATTGGCCAGTACCGGAACGTCGCTCGGCAGGTCGAAGCGGCAGCCGAGCCAGACCGGCTGGTTGACGTCGCCGCGCTCGAACATCACCCACACCCCGGCGCCAGGCGGCGGCACCAGGTGCACGCCCATGCCGGGGCCGGTCGGCCCGGCGAGCGGCGCGCACGGTTCGGCCCAGGTGGTCGGGATGTAACCGAGCACGTTGGGAACGTTGAGCAGCAGCCGCCCGCGCTTCTCGGGGTCGACGTTGATCGTGACCGTGCCGCGGTAGAGGCCCGGCCAATGATCGTGGGGGGCTTCGTCCATCAGACCGGTACCTTCGGAGTGAGCGAGATGAGGCCGTCGCGGCTGAGCTTGAAGCTCTGCTTGAACTCGCCGGCCTTGATCTTGTGCGTGACGCTGTCGACGTAATAGAGCCCGTCGTAGGCGAGCCCCGCACCGCGCACGCCGACCATTGCCTTCGAGCGCAACACGTGGCCGTAGCGCAGCACGTTGAGGCTGCCGCTGGCGGTGATGGCGTTCGCCGCCCCGACCAGCATTCGCCCCAGGATTTTCTTCGCGGTGAACGGGACATCGGAATCGCCGTCGCGGAACTGGAGCATCTTGGCGGGGAAGGTTGGCCTTGCGCCGAGCGGCGGCTGGAAGATGTTCACGCTCGGGATCGGCACCGGGATCAGGATCTTGCCGCTGACCGGATCGTAGATGGTGACAAGGAATGACTCCTTCGCCAGCCCGTCGAGGGTGAAGCTGAGCTCCTCTACATTGGTGTGCGCATCCATGTTGACCGACAGCGCCGGCTGCGGGACCGGGATGCGGATGTTGGGGCCCATGTAGGCGATGCTCTGCCCGGGCAGCGGCCCCGGCTCGACGTAGAACACGAACCCGTTGGTCTTGGCGAGCTTCTTCAGATGCTGGAGATGCGTGCCGGTCTGGGTGTCGGACTTCTTGGTGGGTATCTTGATCTCGGGAATGAAGGCCGGAATGACGATCGGGACCACGCCGAACACCATGTAGGGCGCGAGCACCGCATAGGCTTGGACCGTGTCGTTCATCGCCGGGAACGGCGTGACGACCTCGACTATGTCCATCAGCACCGACAGGTCGCTGCCGCGGACCGTCAGCGTCGACTGGCCGGGCTCGCTGCTCGGGTTCAGCTCCTGCTGGGTGACCACCCCGTCCATCAGCACGTGCGGAAAGCCGCCGAGGGTGACGACGATGATCACCCGCGTGGTGATCGGGTCGAAGTAGCCGGCCGGCAGCATCGTGTTGAGCAGCGACGAATCCTTGCCGACGGCGAACGTGATCTGGAACCCGCTGGTGTCCTTGCCGCTGGTCACCTCGATCGCGCTCACCGCGTCGATCACCGCCTTGGGCGGCGGGACCGGCAAGCCCGGTCCGATCAGCAAGGTGAGGTCGATGCCCTGCACGCGGCCGCCTCCGTCACCCGTTCGTCGCCGGACCGGGCAGGCCCTCGGGCATGGTCAGCCGGATCCGCCGGCCGATCTCGGCGGTGAGGTCGTCGGGCCGCATGGCGTCGTTGGCGTCGCAGATCCGCCAGAACGCCTCGGCATCGCCCAGTGCGCCCGCCGCGACGATGTCCATGCGCTCACCTTCGGTGACGATGTGCCAGCCGGTCGTCGCGAAGCGGTCCGATCCGGGCACGAAGCGGCGGGTCAGATAGACCACCGGGTCGCCCTCGACCGGCTCGAAGTTCGCTAACGGAAGGCCGTAGTAGCGGCTAGTCGGCGGAAAATTGTAGGTCGTCATCGCCTTTCCTTCCTCACGGGATGCCGTCAATTCCGAGCGCGCCGAAGGTCGCCGCCGGTGCCCGTCCGGCGAGTTGCTCGCGCGCGACGAGATGGGTCATGAACAGGTTGCCGCCCTTGGCACTGAAGCCGAGATCGTCGACCGTGAGCACGCGCAGGCCGAGGCTGACCTTGGCCCGCACCGGGTTGAGGTTCTCGTCGAATTCCTCCTCGGTGATCGACAGCTCGGTCACCCGTACAGGCACGATCCGCTTCGGACCCCATACCAGCAGGGGGAGAGGTCCCATCGCCGGCGCAATCTCGAGCGTGCCCGAGGCCGCCTTGCTGTTCTCGGCCGCTAGCGCGGTGCTCGCCGGGTAAACCAGCAGCTCGAGCGCGGCGAGCTGCGGATGTAGCCCGACTTCGTCGATCGTGGCGTTGCCCGAGCCGATCAGCGCGTCGAGCTGGACCTCGAGCTTGAGCGTCTCGACCGGCGGCCCCTTGAGCCGCAGCCCCTCGGCCCGGTCTCCACCCTCGCCGGCGACGCCGCGCACCTGGAAGGTGCGGGTGACCGTGTCCGGATTGATCTCAAAGGCGATTATCCGCTGCGCCGCCGCGGTTTCGGGGTCGATCAGCACGATTCCGCCGTTCAGTTTCATCGACCGGCTCCATGTGTCGCGGGCGCCATCAGAATTTCTTTTCAAAGAGCGGGATGATGGGAGTTTTGAATCCGGGATGTTCGGCTTCCCAGCGCTGGTTCATGCGATCAAATCCGCTCGGATTTTCGCGCTGGTTGAGATCCTCGACCTGCTTCTGAATGCCGAGATTGAGGATTCTGTCCTTCGTCCACGTGCCGATGAACGGGAGGCTGAGCTTGAAGCGATCGTTGATGCCAAGCGTATCAAGCAGCTGCGAGCTTCGCGCCCACTCCCCCTCGACCGATTTAATGTCGGGAAGCGTCAAAGGCCGGCCGCGCGCCCAGTAGGAGCCCCGGATCGGACCCCAATCGATAGGATCGGCGTTGAGCTTGAGAGGCGGCATCGGTGGAAGCACGCTTCCTGGCGGTTTCTCCTCTTCGTCGCACTGCACTCCGGGGCCGGACTGGCCGAGTGCTGCTTCGGAAACGTCGCCGCCGCGCGCCGCCGTGGCGGCCGCCGTTCTGGCCCGCTGTTCTGCGGGCGCCGCCGCCTGGATGTGGCCATCGGCACCTCTCTGCTGTTGCGCGACATGGCCCAGCTCATGGGCCAGCAAGGTCTTGCCCGGCGTCGTCCCTGGAGCGAAGCGGCCCGGTCCAAAAACGATATGGTTTCCTGTCGCGAAGGCCTTGGCTCCCATCGACGCGGCCAGCAGCGCCGCCTCTGGCCCCGTGTGAACGCGAACCTTTGTGAAATCGGCGTCGAAGCGGCGTTCGAAGTAGTCGCGGTCGACCGACGGAAGAGGGACTGACGGGAACTGCGTCACGCCCTTGGCGGCTTCCGGACTGGCGGAGGTGCGGGCACGGCTCATTTGACGGGCTCCGGAATGGGCTGGGGATTGGTAGTGGCCGCCGGCTTGGGCGGCGTAGCTGTGGCCGCCGGATCGACGTCGGTTGCCGATGGCGGCGGGCGAGTGAGCAATTTCTGGGGATCCAGGAACTCGACCTCGCCGATTTTGACGTCCTGGATCTCGCCCTTGCGGACGTAGATGCTGAGGTGGAGATTGAACGAGCCGAGGCCACTCACCCCGATGTTAATTCCGACGATGCTGATCGGACCTGTCGTGCCGAGCCGCTGCTTGCCGGGCCGGTTGTTGCGGGATTTGGTATGGCCCGCAGCGAAACCGGCCTTGCCCGCGTAGATTTCGGGAACGCGCAGCTGGAGGTCTTCGCCGATCACCGAGTCCAGCAGCTCGATCATATTCTGGTTCGGGCGCACTCGGGTCAGCTCGGCCCAATAGTCGCCGTTGCCCAGTATTCCGTCGAGGTCCTCGTCCATGCCCATTCGGCCCGCGCCGAGACTGAATTTGCCCTTGAGCCGGAGGTGGTTCAGATACCACATCGCCTCGTTGACGCGTTCCGGGCGCCCGGGCGCATCGTTTATCTTTTTCTCGACCAGCTTGCGAAGGTTCGGTTCCGGAATCAGGCCGCTGATGATGGCCATGAGGCCCGGCGCGACTGGATGCATGACATCGACGTCGACGTCACCGTCATCGAGTTCCACGGCGACATCGGCATCGGGGAAATAAGGAATGGAGAATTCGCCCTCGGCCGATCCGGTGGCTCCGGACAAGGGCTCGGCGATGAACCGGGCCGGCGGCTTTGCCGCCCGTGCTTTCATCTCCTTCTCCCATTCGGCGACGGCGGTCGCGTGCTCGGCGGCGGTGAGCTTCTCCTTCGTCTCCTTGGTGAGGGTGAAGTGCAGACCCTCAACCTTGATCTCCTCCAGCCGTGCGCCGAGCAGATCGATGCCTTCCTTCGTTCCCATCCCTTCAAGTCCGACAGCGATCTTGCTGATCCTGGCGAATGGGATCGCGACTTCCATATTGCCGTGCTTGACCTTGAGATTCTTGGCGACGACCGCGTCGATCGGCAGCAGCATGGTGCCGTTCGAAAGGAAGCGGGGCTTCATGCCGAGAATTTCGACGCTCCCGCGGTCGTGGCTGGTGAAATAGGTGTCGCCCTTGGTGTCCGTCAGCGTGAGGTTGGGGTTGATGAGGCCGAGCCGACTGAGCGTGAACTCGCCGTCGACGCTGGTGCGCGTCACGGGGACCGGCTTGCCATCGGGACCTGGCGCGCTGCCGAGCAAGATCTTCTCGAATACGATCCGCTCGGCCACCAGCGGACCCGCCTCTACGTCGGTGACCAGCTTGGTGGTGGTCGGTTTGTCGCCGATGCCACTGACGAAGACCGCTGACAGGTTGCGGATGGTGAATGGCTGCTGGTAGGTCCCCGCTTTCGGTCCAGCGTCCAGCTTGAAACCGGACAGGATCGTCTGCGCCCTCTCCGCATCGTGGACGATCGTGCCAAGCTGGAGGCGCTTCATGCGTGCACCGTCGGCCCTGATGTCCTGCATGGCCGTGACTTCCTTGTTGTCGGCAGTCTTGACCGTGCTGCTGCCTTCGTAGCGGAATGTCCGCGCGAAGGTGTCAAGCAGCTCGACGTCCGAGATGGTGAGCTTCGTCAGGATCCTGGCACCTGGCGTCGCGGGATCGGGCGACTCCTTGTAGTCCAGCCGGGCCCTGCCGATCCTCGCCTTTTCGATCACAAGCGCCTTAAGGCCGAGCTTCAACGGCCCATCGGTATAGCTGGTTGCGGCGAGCGCGAGATCGTTGATCAGGATGTTCTGCGCCTCCATGAAATTCGGGCCGACGACTACCGAACCGGTAACCTCTCCCGTGCCGAACCGGGTGCTGAGCTTGCCGTCGCTGTAGTCGCCGCGCATCTCCTTGACCTTGCCGATGTCGACCGAGAAGACGCCCTCGCCCTTAACCTCGGCCTTCATCCCGCCGCCGCGCAGCACCGCACCGACCTTGAGACTCGACTTCAGGCCTTCGATCGCGGCCGACCCCTCGTATGACTCGAGCGAGGCCTGGCCCTGGGTGAGGCCTTTGCCCTCCTTCCATTCCAGGTCCCAGATATCGAGATTCTTGAGCTCGATCCCCTTGAAACCCTGCAGATATTTCGGCTGGCGATACTGCTCGCGGCCAATCTCGACGACATAGTCCTCGTCCTGATACTTGAGGTGCTTCGCCTCGAAACCGCCGACGTGGAGTTTCCGGATCATGAGCCGGCTGATCGGGTGGGCGGGCTTCTTGCCATCCGCAGCCGGCTTGGCGATCTCGGCCAGCGCGCTTACCCTGAGGTCGGACAGCACGACCGGCTGGTCGGCGTCGACCATGCCCTTGGCGCCGGCCCGCCAGTGGAGCGCCGAAACCTCGAAGCGTCCGATGTGGAAGTCGCGGACGTCGAGGATTCCGTTCTTGTAATGGAGGTTCGCGCCCATGTCGGCGAGCGAGAAGCGCACCCAACCATCGGGGCCGCGCACGCCGAAGCCAAGCAGACTCAACGACCCGAGGCTGGCCTCGATCTCTCCCTCTTTGAGGAAAGCCGCCTCGAGCTTGCGCATGCGGATCTTGCCGCCGTCCACCTGCCAGGCGCCGGCTACCGCCTTGCCGATGATGACATCGTCGATCGCCTCGATGCCGGCCTTGCCGGTAACGATCGGCGCGGCCTTGGCATCGGCGGGCAGGTCGACGTCCATCCCTTCCGCGTAAATGCCGGTGATCGCGCCCGACTTGATTGTTACCTCGAGCTTCTCGTTCGGGATCGCGAGGCCAAGGCCGCTGGCGCGAATTGCATCGATCCGGAACGAGTTCACCGTGAGATGAGCGAGACGATAATCGGCGAGTCCCGCCGGGTTCTCGACCTTGGGGTCCAGCCGCACTTCGCCGACAAACTTGATACCTTCGATCCCGCTCTTGCCGTCGGACCAGAATTGCAGCGAGCCGCCGGCTTCGGCCGAGGTGAACAAGAAGCTTTCGATCGACAGCGAGGCGAGACTGAAATCGGGCACGCCGACGACGATCGACTGGCCCTCCATCCGGGCGTTCACGTCGAGCCTGGTCTCGCCGATCTCGAAACTGCCGACTTCGCCCGAAATGCTCTTGTCCTTGCTCATGGGCGCGTCGGCTGACATCTGGCCGCCGTGGACGGAGAAGTTCTTGAACAGCCGCTTGTTCGGCCCGGTACCTTGGACTGACACGCCGCCGCGTTTCAGCACGGCAAGCGGATCCACGCCGCCGTCGAGCACATCCGTCAACAGGTCGCCGGCGCCGCTAACAGCGACGCCAAACTCGTCGAGCGAGACCTCGGTCGCGCCATATTGGGCGAGGCCGACGGCGATCTGGGCATCGGCCTCGGCGACCTTGTCCTTGGCGGCCTTGATCTCGTCGGGTGTCTTCGCTCGTTGCAGCTGGGCATAAGCGGCCAGGCGGGAATCGACGAGCTGCTGCAGACCGCTGATGATCCCCTCGAGCTGCCTGATCGAAGCTTCCAGCTTGGGCTTTTCGGCTGTGCCCGCCTGCCGGGCCTGAGCGCGCATCCCGTCGAGCTTCTGCTGCAGCAGTCCGATGCGCGGCGCGATCCCAATATTCTCGACGCCGAACCGCTTGAGGCCGAGCTCGATCTTGTCCCCGCGGTTGCGTAGGCGGGCATAGGGGCCGGTCAACGTCGCCTTTTCGAACAGCAGGCCATGATAGCGGCTGCGCGCGCCGCTGACTTCGACGCTATCCGCCTGGGCGCCGAGGTCGCGAAGGTTCTTGCGCCAGTCGGCGATGCCGAGGATGCCGCCCTTGGGGACCGCGCGCAGGCCGAGCCCGCGGACGATCACCTCGTCCATCTCAAGGCCGGTGGCCGGCACTTCGATGCCGCTCACCCTGATCGAAGCTGCGCCGAAGCCGACCGCGCCGGTGGCAAAATCGACGTCGAGCTTCGCCTCGACGATTTCGATGGATTTGACGATCAGGCTCGCCTGCGCGGCAAGGTCGCGGCGCAACGCCCGGAATTCCTCGAGCTGGTCGGCGTCGAGCCGCGACACCCCGTGTTGAACCGTCCGCTCGTAGCGTTCGGCCTTGGGGCGCAGCAGCAGCAGGCTTTCGTAGAGCGGCTTGATGGCCTCGTGCTCGCGCCGCGGCTTGAGCTTCTCGATCTCGGCGTCGATGTCCTTGACCGTCCGCAACCCGCCGCCGATCCGCAACTCGCCGGTGCGGACGTCGCCGATATCGAGCCGGAAGTCGCCGCTCATCCCGTCGTCGAGCGGCGAGAGCGGCCGGTCCCCGGCGACGAACCGGCGGTTGAGCTCGGCGTCGGTGACCGTCGGCAACGCGAGGAACCGGTTGAGCGACGCGCTGCCGCCCTCGCCATGAATCCCGGCGATGCGGATCGGCTCCTTGGCCGTGATCTGGCCCTGGAGTCCTGAGGTCTCGATCGCGCCGATGTCGATGAAGACCTTGCCTTCGTCCTCGAAATGGAGCGCGTCGAGCCGTCCCTGCAAGGCCTTCTGGCGCTCGGGCGAGAGGCCCCCCGCGCGCAGTTGGTTCATGATCGCGATATATTCGCGCTCGCCGGCCGCGACGTCGTTGAGCTCCTTGTCGATCTCGGCGAGCCGGCCATTGAGCGCTTCGCGCTTCGCCTTCGATTCGGGCTTGTCCTCGAGAGCCGTGAGCCGCGCCTGGATCGAGGCGCGTTCCGCGCGCAGCCGCGCCGAACGATTGAGCCCGACCTGGACCGAGAAGTCGCGCAGGCCGGCATGGCCGACATGCTGGCCGCCGCTGGTCGACAGATTGTCGACGTCGAGGCTGCCGAGCGTGAAGCTGATCGCCTTGGCGTGCCTGGCGACGTCGTCCAGGAGCTCGTCGGTGATCCCCTTGTCGAGCCCCTGAGCGAGCGCGCCGGCAATCTTCTTGTAGATGTAGTACGGCAGCGCGGCGACAGCGAGCATGCCGATCAGGTGCGGCACGATCAGCAAGAACGGCACGGCGAATTGCTTCTCCGAGCCCGACGGGCGGGTGATCGCATCGACCGTCGCCACCGCCGCGCGCAGCGCGCCGACGAACAGCCGGCCGATCGCCAGCATGCTGGAGGATTTGGAGATGAGCAGGTCGTCGACCTGGACCGAGGCGACCTCGGCCGAGGCCCGCACCGGCTGGTCCCGTTGGTCGGTGGCAAAGGCCGCTTCGAGCTGCAGCCCGCGCAGCATCAGGCGGCTGAACTGGAGGGTGCTGCCGCCCATCTGGATGTTGGAGGATTCGAGCTCGAGCTCGGGCAGGCGGAGCTCGGCGCTCTTGTCGAACGGCCGGATGATCAGCGAGAGCTTGTTGGCCTCGGGATGTGGCAGCGGCTGGTCGGCGTCGCGCTTGGCGGGATCGGCCACCCGCGCGCCGAACAGGTTGCCGCCCATCATGCCCTGGACGTCGCGCACGTCGGTGCGGATGCCGATGCCGCCTTCGACCAGCAGGAGGTCGGTGCGTACCACGGTGACAAGCCCGCCCCAGACTTGGCGCAGCGTTGCGAACACGCCCTCCTCGTACCAGTGCGTGCCCTTGAGCAGGGTTGGCTCGTAATGGGGCCGCTCGACCTTGTGGTAGAGCCGGAATTTCTCGACCACCGCGGCGAGCTTGGGGCCTTTCGCGTAGGCCAGGAACTTCTCCGACTGGGCGAAGGCGAAGCGGTGCTCGGTCATTGAGATCGCCATCCGCACCAGGTTGGTGACGATGCCGCTGTTGTCCTCGGTCCAGGTCTGCGCCTCGGCCAGCTGGCCGAGCACCGAGGCGCGGTCGGTGCCCGCCTTATCGCCGACATAGAGGTTGAGGTCGCTCGCCTGGCGCTGGCTCTCACTCATCTCGCCGAGGATGCGCTTCCAGGCGTCGGGCTCCTCGGCGATGAACGCCTCGCGCTCGTCGGGCGGCAGCGCCTTAACGCACTGATAGGCGAGCCAGGCCTCACCGTCCTTGACCATCCAGTCGGTGAAGCCGGTCGAGACGAGCTCACGAGCGTGCGCCCGCGCGCGTGACGGGTCGCGCGCCATCATGATCTGGACGGTGGTGATCCGGTTCTCTTCGTTGAACAGGAAGGAATCGGGCAGGTTGTCGAACAGCCTGTCGATGTGGCCGAGCCGGTCGAGCTCGTGGACGACGGCCTCGCGCAGCAACCGGTCGGCCGGCTTGTCGGCCTTCGCCGTCAGGACCGAGCTGCCGACCCCCGCTAACAGGACATACATGCCCCTCGCTTCATGATCGCGGTAGATGCCCTTTTCCGCTTCCCTGAACGCCGCCAGGATGTCGTTCAGCACCGTCGTGGCACCGACATCCTCGAGCCGCTTTTCCTGCAGTTCGGAGGCGTTGTAGAGCAGCTCCTTCTCGTCGATCTGCTTTGCGCCGGCCTTGCGGAGCTCCTCGATCTCCGCCTGGGTTTCGGCCTTGCGGATCTCGAGCCCGGGATAGCCGCGCTGGCTCGAGGGATCAGTCGGCAAATTCTCGAGCAGCCGCAGGTACCATTTGCCGCCGTCGCGCAGCCGGAACTTGTGCTGCGCCGAGAGCGGCAGCGATTTGATCAACTTGTAGGCATAGAGCGCCTCGTCGTCGCGGATCGCCCAGCTGGTGATGTGATAGCTGAGCTGGCTTTCGATCAACTCCTCGTTCTTGATCGGCAGGCGCGAGCGGACCAGCGCGAACAGGGTAGCGCCGTGCGTGGTGTCGAACAGCGTTTTGACCGGGAGCAACTTGACCAGCTTGTCGATCAAGCCCGCTTCATCGAGCTGGTCGGCGAGATATTGGAAGCGTGCCGTCTCGACGCCCCCCTCGCCGATCACCTCGAGTGCCCGTCGCGCCGTGCCGGCGTTGGCCTTGTCGCCCAGCAGCGTCTTGATCATGTCGAGCGCGGCCTGAGTTTCGGGAATGCCCGACTGGGCGTCCGCCGCGACCTGCTTGTCATGCAGCTCAGCTTCCGCCTTAGCGGCCTTCTTCGACTCGTCGCGGATGCGCTGCAGCTCTTCAGCCGATGGCAGCGGCGCCCCCATGATGTGGGCGATCGCGGCGCCGTTGTCCGACGCCAGCAGCTCCTCGCGCTGGGCGTGGGACAGATGCTCGAGAATCCAGGCGGCGGTCTCCTGCTCCTCGGTCGTCATGCCGAATAGCGGCAAGGCGCGCATCACCTTGAGGTCGATCGCGTCGCGCAGCCGGGCGTCGGTCAGGGTGCGCTGGTAGCAGGCGAGTGCGGTGCGGCGGTTGCGATAGACGTGCGGCGGGTTGATGTTGTCGGCGAGCCAGTAGCGCTCCTTTTCGGAAAGGTTGTTGAGCAGCGGCTCGATCACCGCGTGGGGCACGGCCTCGAGGATTGCCAGCACGCGGAAGACATCCCCGTCCGAGACCCACCAGCCCGACAGCGCCTTGCGGATCACCGCTAGTTCGCGCTGGCGGCTGACCAGGACCTGCTTCGGATCGGGTGCGGCGGCGACCTGGCCGGCGTCGGCGGCGGCGCGCAGCGTCCGCAGCGGCACCACCGGCCGATCAGGGCGGCGGTTCTCGATGACCGCCTCGGCAATCGCTGCTGCCTCGCGCTCGGCCTCGGCTTCGTCGGACGGGCCGGTAAGCAGACGCTGGGCGGCATGGGCCGCCTCATGCGCGAGGAGGCCGCGACCACCGCTCGTCTCCGGCCGGAAGCGGGCCGGGTGCAGCAGGATGTTCGAGCCTTCCTGCAGCCCCTGCGCGCCGGCCGCGTCGAGCCGGGCGGCAGCGCCCGGATCGCAGCGGATGCGGATGCGCGTGGGATCGAGGCCGAGCGCGGGCGCGAGCTGCTCAAGCAACAGCGCGGTCAGTAGGGCGCGCTGCCCGTCGGGATCGCTGACAGCCCCAGCGGGCAGCCCAGCAAAGGCGCCGATCGCCAGCGCCGAAGTCTCCATCCCCGGCTCGCGGATTGCGGAAGGCCTTCTCTTGGGAGCCGGCCGCGACACCGCCTCAGCAGCGGTCGGTTCAGCCGCGGCGAGCACCCGGCTCACGCTTCCCTCACGGTTTTGAACAATGCGCGAGCGATGAGCCTGCCTAGCTGCTCCGGCGACCCGGGCGTAATTGTCAACACGGGCGGCCTGGCCAAGGGGATTGCCACTCCTTGGTGAGGCCAGTGGCCATCGACTGCCAACCGCGACAGTTCCAGTTCCAGCGCGGCTCCAGCTCGCCGGGCCTCACCCGCCGACAGCGTCAGGCCATCGAAAGTCAGCCGATCGATTTTGATCGATACTGGCCTGTCGGAGCGAAGTGTCTCGACATCGGCCGGGCCGCGGATTCCCCGGCGAGCCATCATCGGAGTGCCGCCTCATTGGCTGGCTTGTCGAGCTTCTTGAGCTCGTTGCGAAGCGCAGCGACGATCAGATTTTCGTTCATTGGCACGCCGCGCGAAGCGGCCATGAAGGCGGCATTTAGGGCTACGCTGTGAATGTTTCCGCCTGACAGGTGGAAGCGCGCCAGGCGAGCATAGTCGAGATCCTCTCGCGGAACGGCTTCGGGCAGCGTCTTGCGCCACATGAGTTCGCGCTCGCTCGGTCCCGGATAGGGGAAGTTCACGACGAACCGGAGCCGCCGCATGAACGCTGCATCAAGCGCGCTCTTCATGTTCGTCGCGAGGATGGCGATGCCGCGAAAGGATTCCGTCCGCTGCAGCAGATAGTTTATTTCGATGTTGGCATAACGGTCGTGGCTGTCCTTGACCTCGCTCCGCTTGCCGAACAGGGCATCGGCCTCGTCAAAGAGCAGGATGGCGCCGCCCTGTTCGGCCGCGTCGAACAGGCGGCTCAGATTCTTCTCGGTCTCGCCGATATACTTGCTGACGACTCCGGAGAGGTCGATTCTGTAGAGGGCAAGCCTGAGTTCGTTGGCAATTACTTCCGCGGCCATTGTCTTGCCGGTGCCGCTTTCGCCAGCGAATAGGGCGCTGATACCGAGGCCCCGATTCATTCGGGCAGCGTAGCCCCATTCCTCGTAGACGCGGTATCGATGCCTGGCCTGATCGGCGATCTGGTGAATGAGCAGGGCTGCCTCGTCGGTTAGGACGATGTCGTCCCACGTGGCACGCGGCTCAATTCGCTCCGCCAGCTGGTCCAACCGGGGCAATACGAGGCGTCGCGCGGCAGACCAGAGCTGGTCCTCATCGGGTGTCCCGCCACTGGCGGCGGTAGCGAAGCCAGTCACAGTCGCAATGTCTCGCAGTGACAGATCAAAGTGGCCAGCAAGGCGCTCGCTGGAGCCTCCGTCTGCAACCTCGAGGGCTTTTTCCCAGGCGGCATGCTGCTCCTGTGCCGTGGGCTTGGACACCTCGAAGCCGACCGCATGGCCGAAAGCACGGCCCGGCGCTTCGCGCAGGCCAATGAATGCCGGACCAATGTCGCGCCTGGCGAATGCCTGAAAGGCCCTCACCCGGTCTACGCCCGTGGCGGCTAGCTCATGCGCATCCACGAAAAGAGCTATCGGCAGAAGGAGTCGCTCGCGTTGCCACAGTCGAACGACGCCCTCGAGCTCAGTAGCTCCGGGAAGTGCGTCGATTTCCACCTGGTAGAGCCGTCGTCCAAGTTTACCGGCAACATAACGGGCCGTTTCAAGTTGGCTTCCGACGTCAGAGCCGATCAATGAGACGAGCGGGATTTGTGCCGCGCCGCCAGTGGCTTTCAGCTGGATGAGAATATCTTCGGCAATGGCCTCCTGGCTGGTAGCAAGCAGCGGAATTTCCGTATCGCCTGCCAACGTGAGGAGATCAGTGAGGCGTTCGTCGAGCGAATTCAGGCCCTTGAGATAATGAACGATACGCTCGTCCGCCCGCAGCGGCGCAATGGTGAGAGGCGTCGCGCCACCTTGGTTCACCTCGATCAACCGTGCATAGCGAAGAGGGCGATGAGGCGAGAGGGCGTCCCAGCTCGGATTGTCTAGGATATGAAGCGCAAGCGCGAACGTCGGCGCAGCAAACTGGCCCGTCGCTCCTCCCGGCGTGAACAGGGCGGCAATGGCTGGCTCTAGCTCTGAAGCAGCGCAAAGCAAAAGCGTATCGCGCTCGAACGCGGTCAAACCCAGCCGCTCAGCCAGCACCAGCAAGGCCGGGGGCGGATTAATTTCTGCTGCCGCTGTCCGATCGGTAGCCGCAGACTCCTCGTCTACCGTGCTGTCGACAAGGGCGAGCGGCGCAGTGGTCGCTGGCGGTACATCCGGTGAAGAACCGAAACTCCACCACGATCGACGAGGGGCGGCAGGAATTTCCTCCGCGGAAGGCGTCGACACGATCACGGGAGCTTGCACACCGAGACGATTTTTCAGGCGTGCGCGCAGCCATTTGAGCGATTGGTTGAGATAGAGGTTATTGGCCTCAATCCAGTCCTGGTCAGCCGGGCTCATTGCGCCGTCACCATCTGGCCGGGATCGAAGACAATCTCGGGAGGTACGCCATTCAATTTAATGGGGAGACTATCAATCCCGTCCACGCGCAATCTGATGAGGTGGGTCCCAGATGGAAGGCCCGGGACGCTGAATACAAGGGAAGTCGGCTCGGCAGTGTCCGGTGGTTGGGTCGTCAGTTTCGGCAGTATCTCAGTGGTTCCGACGATAAGCCTCACTCCCGCCTCCTGCAGCGGCCGCACGCGGGGTGAACAGCTGACGGTGAGATCGAATTCGGTGTCGACTGCAACCGAGTCTGGTGCAAATTCGATGCGCGGCGCAATCGCGAGCGGGATGCTATTGGTCGTCCAGGCCGGGACGTCGGGTTCGGCCACGCGAAGCGCTACCGAATAAATACCGGCCGCCCAATTGGCCATGGCCGCATCGTCATCAGAAGTCGCCGGAAGGTGTGCCAAAAGCTCGTTCGAGACAGGCCCCGGTGCGGCAGGCAGCTCATTGCGGATGCCGAGCCGATGGCACTCGAACAATGCCGTGATGACCCCAGGCCGCAGCAAATTGTTTCCCAAAAAGGCCAGATCGTCACCCAGCCGGGCGCCCGGCAGCAAAGGCGACGCGATGTTGCGAACAGCCGTCAGCGCTGGTGGAAGGCCGATGGCTGTAGGACCGCGATCATCGGCTCCGCGCTGCAGGACGGGAGGCGCAATTCGAGCATCGCCCTCACGGCGGATCAGCACAACCGTCACCAGATAGCTCATTGACGGCCGGTAGCGCGCCTGCATTGCCGTCCAGAGCTTCGATAACTCCTCAGCGCCAAGGAATTCCGGTGTGATCTTGATGAGTTCAACCTGGTCGGCAAGGTCGAGGGCTGACAACGTTCCGAATGGTCCTGGCAAAATCGTACCATCGATCGGCGCGGGCGAACCAAGCGCAATGCGGAGCTGCTCGCGTGCCAGAACCGGAGTCTCGTGCAATATTTGCATGGCAAAGCCGAGCAGCACCTCGGCGTTGAGGTCTTCAGCTCCGTAGGCGCTGAGCAGGAAATGAAGATCCACTGCCAGCGGCGGGTTAGAGATGCGGACGCCGCTTCGGTCCCGTGCCGGAAGGTCGGCATTCCGCCAGCCCAGGTTGGGCGTAATCTGGTACAGGAACAGGTTCAATTGATTGGCCTCGGTGGCTCCGGTCGTGATCCGGTCCGGCGGCTGCGAGGTGACCGTGAAATTTCCGACCGTCGAAAGGTCGTGATCGACGAAGCCGTTGTTGATTATATCCTTCAACGCAGCAGTGACCGCGGCAATTGCGAGGGCGCTGCTCATTGCCGCCCCTCCCCGCGAGTCTGCAAATAATCGTCAAGCGAGACACGTGGCCCGCGCGGCTGGCCCGTGCCCGCCGGCGGAGACGGAGCTGGCTGCGCACGAACTTCGACGCGCCCAATGCTGATTTGAACCGGCGGTGGAGGCGCGGGAGATTGTGTCGAAGCCGGTGTTGCGACTGGCAAGGCTGCGCGGACGCGAGTTAGCGCGTCAACTAATGGAGCCACTGACCCCCTGGGCGGCGGCGCAGCGGGAAGGGCGGTCAAATTTGGTATGGTGGGCGCTTTAGGAGGAGGGTCCTTTGTTGTGCCGGCTGCCTCCGAGAGTGGCCTTTGCAATTTGGCGAAAGCAGCGGAATCGCGCTCTTGCCCGTCCCTCGCAATCTCGCGAGAGTCGCGGATTGAAGACCTCCAGTCGGATTCGCGCGTCGGCCGCCTTGAGCGCGGCGGAGCAGCTTCCAGCGGAGCAGCAGGGTGAAATTCCGGTTCCGGCGGCGGTGCCTGAGGGATTGCTCTCTGGCCACGCGAGTCCGATTGGATACGAAGCGGGCGCGACGGCGCAAGCGGGGACTGCGGAATGGTCGAATTGGCTGCAACTGCTTCCGGTCCGGCCTTGATGTCAGAGTGCAATTGAGCTGTCGGACGGGCGTCAGCGATCTTGGACGGGATTTGGTCATGCCCGTCCTTTTGCCGGATCTGGCGCGGCCGGGGTTTCGGCGCCGTCGCCACATCGAGATGGCGTGGTGCAGGAGCGGGGTCCGGAACCGGCGTTGACTGCGCCTCTCGTTCAATATCCATCACAAAGCCGCCGCGCCATGGAGACACGGGCTCAAACAGGGAGAGCCGGCGGCGGCGGAACATTTGGGTCTGATCAGGCTCGGCCGGGGAGGCGAAGTTATTGGCTGTCTCTGCAGCCCCGGAATGGCGCGCACGACTGACGAGCTCGGCAAGGAAGCCAGGTTCGTTCCTACTCATGCCGCCAGCAGTTCGATGTAATGTTGGCGCCGAGCGGGACTTAGATTGAGTACTACCTCTTCGCTCCACCCATAGGCGCCAGCCAGCAGGTGCACGTCGGCAAGGATGCGCTCGGCCCAATCGCCAATCTCACCCCAGAGATGATCGACGATGTCGAACCTTCGCTCAAACGAGTGGCCGCAGGCCTGGCACACAAGGCCCACATCGATCTGCGCCGCGATGTCTTGCTCTGCCATTGCTTGCTCGATGTGCTCGCGCAGTTCGGCACTTAGCTTGTGCCCAGTATACTTACGCCGATTTTGCCTGACTGCCTGGACGCAACGTGCAAGAATGGCTTGGTCCGGTGCGGCGATTTCGTTGGTCTCAAGAACATCGATAAGGTCGTCGCTGGTCGGAAGGCGGTAGGCGACGTGCAATCCGTCCCAGGATAATTCGTAGCTTTCAGCGCGCGGCTGCAAGCACGGCAAGTCGCTGGCGTGAAAACCGGTCTCGAGCGCTGCTCCGCAGGCGGGACAATCAGCAAGCAGTTCGAAGTGGGTGCCGAACATTCGGGTGCGGAGCGCAACCAGCCATTGATCGCGCATTCCGATGGATAGCTTCCCCCATCCGTTGCTGTCATATTCGGGCCAGGCCGCTTTCAACAGCAAAAGGGCTCGACGCACCGGGCTTTGCGCCCGTCCCTCCTCCCAAACATCGAGTAACTCGAACGCGCCAAGGGGAGTCATGCGTTCCTCCAGCCCAGCACCACCCAGATTAGGCGGGGATGGTAAAGGTCGGCTCGGCTGGCTCCGCGACTTCGACGTCACGGATCCAGCCTTCATTCTCAAGCTTGAGATGCTGGATCGCTACCGCATTTGCGTTAGCGTCGAGATCTGGCAGCGCCTGAAATTCAGAGACCCAAGCGCGCAACACCTTATAGGTCATGGCGAGTTGGCCGGCCTCGTTATAGACCTCGATCAGGATGTTCTTCCGGAAGTCCTTGAGGGATACTTCCCCGCCCAGCCCGGCGCCCAGGCTCCATACCTTGTTTGCCCATTGTTCGAATTCTTTGTCGTGGGTGACGCCTCGCTCTAGGGTGATCGCTTCGAACTCGGTGCGGCCCGGCGACTTACGACTGCTGCTTGGATCCCCGCCATCGCGATGTTTAACGACTTCGGTGGTTCGTTTGAGCGCGCTTACCTTGCTGACCCCGGCAACATATCTGCCGTCCCAGTTCACACGGAACTTGAAGTTTTTGTAGGGATCGAAGCGCTCGGCATTGACGGTGAACTGGGCCACGATCGCTTCCTCCTTGAATCTGTCCTTCTAGTCGGCGTCAGATCGAGATCTGCCCGGCCATCTGCTGCAGCTTGATGATGACGAACTCAGCAGGCTTCAGCGGCGCGAAGCCGACCACGACATTGACGATGCCCAGGTTTATGTCGTTCTGGGTCGTGGTCTCCCTGTCGCATTTGACGAAATAGGCATCGCGCGGGCTCATGCCCTGAAACGCGCCCTGGCGGAAAAGGCCATTCATGAAGGCGCCCACATTGAGCCGGATTTGAGCCCAAAGCGGCTCATCATTGGGCTCGAACACCACCCACTTGAGGCCGCGGAACAGGCTTTCCTCGATGTAGAGGGCAAGCCGGCGAACAGGGACATATTTATATTCGTCGGCTAGCAGGTCCGCGCCGCGCATCGTTCGGGAGCCCCAGGAAATGCGACCGACGATCGGAAAGGCGCGAAGGCAATTGACGCCTAACGGGTTGAGCTGACCATTCTCCTCGTCCGTCAGGGTCACCGACAGGGCTTGCACCCCGGCGAGGGCCGCATCGACCCCGGCTGGCGCCTTCCAGACCCCGCGGGTTGCATCCGTTCGAGCGAAGAGGCCGGCGACGGCGCCGGATGGCGGGAATTCGTCGAGCGCACCGTCGAGCTTTGGGTCGGACTCGATAAGCCGGGGGAAGAAGATTGCGGCGTTACGGGCCGCTGGCCCGGAAAGCCCAAGGTCCGTCAATGCCTTGGCGCTGTCCTTGGCGATCTGGTTGGCGCTCTTCCATTCGGCCGGCGGATCAACGATCAGCATGGCCCGCCGCTTTACGCAAACGTCAATCGCATCCTGATAGACCTCCTTGGGCAGGGTCGCACCGCGCACATCCCCCGGGATGCAAAGGAGGTTGAAAAGGTCAGTCTTGAGCAGTGCCTGCAGTCCACCTGTCTGCTTGGCGGTGTCACCTTGGTAGGCTCCCCGATCCAGTCCCGCGCTGTCCTTGCCTTTATCAGCGTTCGCGACCTTCGAGGACGCTGTATCATCATCCCAAATCGTCTTTCCTGCGCCCGCATCTCCATGGGGAGGGGGGACATCGGTCAGCGTGAATCCTTCCGCCACTCGAACTAGCGCCGATTCCGTGTTGAGCACGCGATCGACGCGCCGAGGGCTTTCCTTGGCGGTGAGGTTCAAAAATGTCTCGGTCGCTTCTGTCTTTGTGTCGCGGACCGTGAGGTTGAACAGGTCGGCTTTGGCCAATCCGTAACGATTGGCCACGTCCTCAGAGACTTTGTTGTCGACCCTAACGCGCAGCATGTTGCCCCAACCGCCGGGCGACGCAGCCGAAAGCTCCAGATTTGTCATCTTGATGCCGGCCGGCTTGTCGCCGCCTGCACCATCGGCCTTGAATACGCGGACGATGATCGCCTGGCTGCCGCCGTTGAGGTAGAAATCGCGAACTGCGTAAGCCAGCGGACAGTCAGCAGTTAGCGGACCGAATTGTCGTTCGAAATCGCCGAAACTATTGATGAAGACCGTTTCACCAACTGGGCCCTTGGCTGCCCGACCCAAAAAGGCAGTGATGGAAGTAGCCACACCGGTAATGGTGCGGACGCCGCTCGGGATCTCTTCGACATACACACCGGGATAGCTTACGGCGGTGGCCATAGCACAGTTCCTCTCGTGCGTGAATTTTGCGCCTCGAGACGAAGGCTGACCATCGGCCAATCGGGTAATCCGCGACCATCATTTGGTAGGGCGCCTAACGACCAGCCAGACTGGCCGTGGCGCGGCTGCTAGCCAAAGCGTTTCATTCCTTTAGACTGCCAATCCCCAAAGACTGTGCCCAATGGACTGGGCCGCTTGACCGGGTGAATGTGGATCGAACGAGATGGCCAGAGGTACTGACCAGTCGGCTATTTCCAAAATTCCTAATCCACGTTAAAAAGTCATAGGCAAGCCCGAAGTGCCGATCGTGCGCCAACAGAAATTCCGTTCTCCTGACGTTCGGAGGTGCCGATGGCTGATATCGAACCCGCCATTCTGAATGGTCACGCGGAAAGTCGATCCTTGCCGTTGGCCCGGGTGATGCTGATCAGTCCGGTTCTCCTGTACCGGCAAGGGCTAGCTTCCAGCCTTTCGACTGATGGCCGGCTACAAGTTGTAGCCAGCACAGAGCCAGTCCACGCTGAGGTGGAAGTTGTCAGCAATGCTCCGGACGCAATCATATTGGATGCTTCGAACGAAGATGGGCTTTCACTTGCCCGACAGATCAAGCAGAGCCACGAAAACTCGGTACTTGTGGGCTTCGGTGTTTGTGGATCCGATGCTCACATTGTCGCCTGCGCAGAGGCAGGAATTGCCGCTTTTGTTGATGAAAGCAGCTCAATTGATACGCTGGTCCAAGCTGTGGTCGGGGCGCTCAACGGAGAGTTTCGCTGCTCGCCTAAGGTCAGTGCAATCCTGTGCGAGCGTCTGGCATCTCTCGCCACCAGGTCTCGTTCGTTGAAGGGAATTTCGTCACTTACTTCCCGTGAATTGGAAGTCGCTTCCCTGATCTCCAAAGGGTTATCCAATAAGGAAATTGCGCTCGACTTGCGAATAGGTCCGGCCACCGTGAAAAATCACGTCCATAACATCCTTGAGAAGCTGCACGTTCGCAGGCGGGCCGCCATCGCTGCCCATGCGAAAGTCAGCTAAATGCGATGGTGGGCGGAAGCCCGATTAAGGGATACCAGCTAAGTTAAGTTGATTTTTTGGCCGACATCGAGAGGTCTGTTCTAGGTCGAAAGCGCTTAGGCTCGGAACAACGCGCATGGGCGCAAAGCGGACATTATTTGGATAGGGGTACGGAAATTTCCCAATGGGCTGAGTGCCCATCATATTCATGTCGGGCGCGCCAGATTTCTAGGATTTTGTTGGGACCCTTACCTTGCCCGTGCGGCAACCTAATGCGTCCCCCAAAGCTGGCCCGGCGCATCGGCGTCGTGCTTGCCCCGGTACAGCAATCCGTTGAAGTAAAATTATACAAGGCGTAGACTGCCGGTTGCCGAATCTTGCTCGGGGGAACTCTGGGCATGGAAAGGCTTGTTATCCCATTCGTTCGCGCGCGTCTTACGGGCAGGGTCGCGTGAACATTGCCGATCTGGCGGTCGACGGATCGGACGCGCTTGGCGCAACAATCGTCTGCATCTACGCGCGCAAGCCTCCCGAATTCGCGGTCTACAGGACGGCCCAGCGCGTGCTCGTCCAGTTTGCCGACGAGACGGCCAGCTCCAACCCGCAGCGCAAGGCAATCAGCCAGCTTGCTCCGATCCGCGGCGAGATCGCCGGCCTGATCGACGGCTGGCGCTCTGCACCGGATTCAAAGCGCTTCCTCCTGTTCAGGATCCACAACGGCAAGAAGCTGCGAAGCAAAGCCGAGCGCTATGATCGCCGTGTAGCCGATGCTCTCCATGTTGCGCTCGAGGGCGACCTGGCCGGCGCCGGTGTTCTTCTCGAACAGGTCAAGCAGGACATCCTCAACGAACGGGTCGGCTGGTCGCGCTTTGAATATCTGATGGCCGCGTTTGCGACTGTTATCGCGATCGGCATCTTCGCTGCTCTGGCCATGCTGCTGGATGCCGCAGGGCCATGCCAGAGCACGGCCGATCGCGTCTTCTGCGTCGAGCACGCCGTCGATCTCTGGCACGGCTTCGCCGCCGGCGCGATTGGCGCGTTCTTCTCGATTGCCCTCGGTATCCGCGGGCGAACCATCCTCACCGATCTCTATCGGACAGCGAACCTGATGGACGCCGTCCTGCGCGTCGTCGTCGGGGCGATCGGTGGCGTGGTCATGATCGCGCTCCTCCTCTCGGGGTTCGTTCGATTCCATCTGGGCGACACGTCGATCGACGAATATGCGCGCATCCATATCCTCGTCGTGAGCTTCATCGCCGGTTTCGCGGAACGGCTTGTTCCCGACCTTCTCGCCAAAGCCGACGTGCGCACGGGCGAGCAGCCCATCGTCAGGCGGGCTGATACACCGCCCCTGGGCGTGCCCCCACCGATCATGCCAACCCAGAAAGGCGCCGGCCCGGAAGTGGCGGACGCCGATGAGAACGGGCCTCTGGCTGACGACGGTGAAGAAGACGGCTGCCCTTCCGAGGCCGCGCTCGAGGATTCGGAAGTGACTGCGGACGAGGACCTCCCGCGCGCCTCAGGAGGCGTTGAATCGGGGGTCGCCCGACCATGACCTACGCGCTGGTCTGGCTTTCGGACGTGCTGCAGCAAGCGGGGCTCAAGGTTGCGGAAACACACGACTGGCGGACGCGCGGCCGCGCCGAAATGGGCCGGGTTCGAGGCGTCATGTGTCACCACACGGCGACCCGCCAGGGCGGCAACATGCCGACGCTCGACGTTCTCATCCGAGGGCGCGCAGGCCTCATCGGTCCTCTGTGCAATCTCGGGCTTGGCCGCGATGGAACCTATTATGTCGTCGCCGCAGGTCGGGCCAATCACGCGGGGCGTGGCGAGTGGCAGGGAATCCGGACCGGCAACTCAAGTTTTGTCGGAATAGAGGCGGAGAATAGCGGCGAGCCGCTCGACGCGTGGCCAGAAGTTCAGCTTGAGGCGTATCGGCGGGGCGTCGCAGCGATCCTCGCCCACATTGGCGCCTCGGCGAACATGTGCTGCGGGCACAAGGAATATGCGCTTCCGCTCGGTCGCAAGGTCGATCCCACCTTTGACATGGCCGCATTCCGTGCGCAGGTCGCCGAGGTCCTTCTCGGAAGATCGCCGCCGCCACCTATCCCCGCTGGAGATCCCGGAGGCCGCCCGACACTTCGTCGCGGCAGCCGCTCGGACGAGGTGAAATTACTCCAGCACGTTCTGGGCCTGACGGAGGACGGGATCTTCGGGCCGCGCACCGAGGCGCGTCTTCGGGCCTGGCAGCGAGCGCACGATCTCGTGCCCGACGGGATCGTCGGACCGATCACCTGGGGCGCGATGGACGATGAGCCGGACGCTCCGGCGCAGGCCGCGCTGGTGAAGGCGGCCGCGGCAGCGGCGGGAGCAGCCGCCAAGCCAGGCGCGAAGGCAAGCGATAACCCGTGGCTAGCGCAGATTGACCTCGAATTCCTGCGCACTGCTTTCCCCGAGAACACTGCCTCCGAGCTCGAGCAGTGGATTGGTTCGATGCAGGCCGCCTGCCGCAGGTTCGGGATCGACACGGACCGCGAACTCTGCAGCTTCCTTGCCAATATCGCGGTCGAATCGGCGGGACTTACGCGCTTGACCGAAAGCCTCAACTACAGTGTCGAAGGGCTGCTCAAGAACTTCGGCAGGCATCGCATCAGCGAAGCCGAAGCGCGGCGCCTCGGGCGCAAGCGCGGTGAAGCGCCGCTCTCGAAGGAACGGCAGGAAGAGATCGCCAACATTCTCTACGGCGGGGAGTGGGGCCGCAAGAATCTCGGCAATACCAAGCCCGGCGATGGCTGGAAGTTTCGCGGCTACGGCCCCAAGCAATTGACCGGTCGTGCCAATTGCCAGGGGCTCGCCGACGAGATCGGAATCCCGGTCGACGACGTGCCCAACTACCTCCGGACCAAGGAGGGCGGGTGCGCGGGCGCGGGCTGGTTTTGGAAGAGCCACAAGCTCGACCGATTTGCAGCAACGCCTGGGCTTCGCGACGACCGCCGGGCGATCAATGGCGGCGAGCTCGGGCTGGCCTTGGTGGAGTCTCGCTTCGAAGCGCTGATGCGTCTGCTCGCGAAGCGTGCGGCGGCAGCCAATGGGTAGTGTGCGGCTATGAGCGCGAGAAGCGGAGCCCCGAGCGGCACGCGTGCATACTCGCTTCCACGCGAAGAGCCCCCGTTGCCGAGGAGCGGCGGGCTGGGGGACGAGGTCGACGATTTCCTGCGCTCGGTCGTGAACCCGAACGCATCCGCCCTCGTCGAATCGATCCAGCGTGGCTCGCGCTACGCCCACGTCCATGAGCGCGGGCCACTCCTCAGCCGCAGGGCGCTGACGATGGGCATTCTCGAACTCGGTCTCTCCGCTCCTAAAGAGCACAATTCGTCGAGCTGGGTCGCGCAATGGGCACGGCGCCTGGACCCGGCCATCGAGGAAGTGCTCGGTCGTCAGGACAATGGCGCCGAAATCCGAAAGGAGCTTGCCTCGGGCCGGCAGCTTGTCGCCTCAGGGTCGGTCCGCGAGGTGATGCAGGAGGCGCAAGAGATCGCTCGGGCGACGGTCGGCCGGGATGTCGTGGATCTTCGTCATTTCCTCTTCGTCCTGAGCAAGGATACTGGAAGTGCGTTCACGCCGCTCAAGACGACGCCGACGCCTGCAGACCTCGCCGAGCTTCGCAAAATCATCGTCGACTACACGCTGCAGCGACCAGAGCGAGGCGAGCGGTCGGACGAGTGGAAGCGTCTTCTCGCCGAGGCCGACGGCTTTGGCGACGCCGAGACCACGGTCACGCCCGTGCCGCCGAAGACGACCCCGCGAGAGACGCCTGACAAACCCATAGTCGACAAGGCTCAGCCATCTCCGGAACCGGACGACCATTATCGCACCCAGACGGACGTTCCCGCTGTCCGAGACCTCCTCGAGCGCGAGCCCTTTGCGAGAGTTCTCGCCGAGCGCATTCGTCAACTGCGCGAGGAGGCGGGAGCAGAGTCTGCCGATAGCCCCGCCTTCATGCTCCATATCCATGGCCGCTGGGGTTCGGGCAAATCCTCGGTGCTCAACTTTCTCGAAAAGCATCTCGAGAAAGCAGAGGGGACGGGCAAGCCCATGCGGGTGATCTGGTTCAACGCCTGGGCGCACAACAAGCGGCGCCCGCCTTGGTGGCCCTTCCTTCGTACAATCTATTCGTCGGTCCTCCAGGACAAGGATCGGCCGCTTACGTCCCGCGCAAAATGGCGCCTGAGGCTGCGGTGGTGGTGGTGGCGGTTGCGCGCTGACATCCTCCCGCTCGTGATCATCGCGGCAGTGTTCGGGCTTGTCATTCTCGAGATCGGAAGCGACCGGACATCGATCGACACCGCAGTGAAGATCGTCGCCGCAGTGGCGACGGCTTCGGCGGCCATCTACGCCTATGGGCGTTCCTTGATGTTCGGGTCGAGCCGGGCCGCCCAGGCCTATTCGGAGCTCAAGGCGGACGCGATGGCGCCGGTGGTCAGGCTCTTTGATGCCGTGGTCGATGCGGTCGCCGAGCCCCTCGTCATCATCATCGACGACCTCGACCGCTGCGATGCCGACGTCGTCGTCGATCTGCTCGAGGGCATCCAGATCCTGTTCAAGGGCAAGCCAGTCACCTACGTCGCTGCCGCCGATCGAAAGTGGATCTGCGCTGCGTTCGAAAAGCGCTACGCTGATTTCACTTCCCAGATCGGCGAGCCCGGACGGCCGCTCGGCTATCTCTTCCTCGAAAAGATGTTCCAGATCTCCGCGGGCATGCCCAAGCTCACCGAGGAGATCAAAGGCCAGTTCCTCGATAGGCTTACGCTCGGTGGCGGCGGCGGACCTGCTGTCGTCAATGACGACATCCGGAACGAAGCTCGAAGCGCCCTTTCGAACCTTCAAACAGAAGCGCAATTAAAGGCTGCCGTCGACAGCGTGCCGGAAACCGATGAGGCGAGGCGCCGGGCGTTTCGCGAGGAAGCGGCAATCCAGATCACGACGCCCGCTGCACAGGCGGTGACCGAAAGCCGGCTGCGGAGGCTGCTCGGCCTCGTCGAGGCCAATCCAAGGGCGATGAAACGCCTCGTCAACGATGTCGCCATCGCGCAGGCGCGCGGGTTCATCGAAGGGCGGATGGTGGCGTCCGAAGCCCGTGCGCGCTGGGCGATGCTGGCGCTGCGGTGGCCGCAGCTCGCCGAGCATCTGATCGAGTTTCCGGAGGCGATCGCGGCATGGCGGCCCAACAAGGCCGGTGTGCCCCAGGGACCATTCGTAGCCGACGACCTGCCGGAGGTCATCAAGGGCCTCACCAAGAACAAGGCGATTGCGTCGACGGTCGGACGGCCTCCTGAAGCGGGTTCGCTAGACGAAGAGACATTGCTGCAGCTGCTCCGCTGATGCGCGCACGCGTCAGAGGGGTGAGCGGAGTGGCTTGAGCGAAGGGCAACGAAGTGAGTGGAAAGCCGACCCTGGTCTGAGGAGGCAACGAATGGGTATCTACCGAGTGCTCGACGAACATGTCGTCAGCGAGTCCGAGTATCGCTTGCGGGCCACCGAGTTCAATGCGGCTCCAGAAAGCGATCGACCAGCGACAATCGAGTTCAGCGGCGGCAAGGCCCTTTCTGTGGGGGACACCGCGGCGGGCGCACCTGTCGCCTTCACCCCCATCGGACGCGGCCTTCCGCTTACAGTCATGCTTCGCGACGTCTACACCGGGCGCTTCCCGAAGAAGGGACTTCTCGGCGGCGGCAGCAAGGACATCGCGGTCGTGTCCGGCGTCAAGAACTACGATGTATTCAGCGCTTCAGCGCGTGCGCTCAATTTCATCGCCCAGGGGAAACAATCGCATTCGCGCGTGGGCATGCCCAGTGCCTTTGCGGAAGGCACAGCCCTCATCTCCTATTCGCCCGCCGTCCTAACGGACTCCCAGATCGTGACTGTCGAGTTCGCCGTCGACAATTTCCCGGGCGAGCTCTTCGATAAGGTGTCGAGCGCGTTCACGAACCTTTCGGGTCTGCCGATACTCCTCCCGGCGGCCGGCTATCTCATGGGCGCTGCTGGCGTAGTGAAGCTTGCCGGAGGACTCGGGGAAGCCTTGTTCGACGGCCGGCCTGCATTCAGCGTCACGCGATCCATCGACTTCGATGTGCCGGGCATTCCGGTAGCCGAGGCGGAATTCCGCATCATCACCGAGGACGATTTCGACGCGTCGGCCTTCAAGTACGACCCGCAACGAGGGCTGATTGATGCCGCTGGACGCGTTTATGACGGCGACGCGCCCTATGTCGTCATCAGCATCGATGGAAAGCCCCGGCAGGGACTGGAGAAGTTCAAGCCGACCGTTGCGAGCGCTTCGGTTCTCCAGCGCTTCTTCCAGATGAAGGATGGCGCGCAGGCGACGATCGACACGATCATGACCGGAGTCGAGCTCGTGTCCGACCTGAAATATCGGGACAAGGCGCTCGAGCTCAAAGCGCAGATCGATGGCGCCGCCGCGGGGACTGACACAGGCGCGCTCAAGGCTGACCTCGAGGCTGTGCTCAAGAACATCTCAAGCGACGTGATCCGGCCCAAATGACCACGCCTTGTTTCGTTGCGGAGAACGACGATGGCTGACGAACCGACGCCCGATGAACTTCGCGAGGACCTTGCGAGGACGCGGCTCGCTGGAGATCTCCTCGCCGAAATCGCGAAAGAGCGGGCGAAGCTCAAGAAGAAGACGGGTGCCCTCGGCAAGTTCCCGGTGATCATCGAGGCCAACGCGGGCTTCCCGCTTGGGGCACGCCAGGCTCGTGACTTCATCCTCCACATCTTCCTGAACGATACCCGGACGACTCCAACAAAGAACGCGCACGCTGCTCTTGAGCGAACCATGACTTCAGCATTTCGGGAGATGCTCGCCGAGCTCCACCTGTTCGCAACTGACGACAAAGTCGACGACGGCAACTCGGTTTGGACCGACTATTACGTGTTCGGCTGCCTAGGCTACGAAACCATTCTGCGGCTGTCCCAGGCAACAGTCACCCTTCCGGCACCCAAGGATGCCGATGCGCCGCGTAGCAGCGGGAATCAGGCGCAAGATGAATGTGCTGCGCCGGTACCGCTCGTCCACAAAATCTGGCTCAACCATTCGCTGAACCGGAACGTCTTTGAATCGGTCAGAACCGTAAAATGCGACGCTGCAAGGGTCGCCTTCGAAGCGGCGGGTGAAGGTATCGTATGGGCCGTTGCAGACACGGGTATCGACGGGACACATCCCCACTTCTTGACCAACAAAACGCTCGAGTTACCCAATGGCCTCGAGCATCACGATTTCAGCGACCCGCTTCCGCAGCCGCTCGTCGATACCGATGGTCACGGCACTCATGTCGCCGGGATCATCGCTGGAGAGACCTGCAAGGCTGATGCGCTGAGGATCGTGATCAAGCAGAACGTCCGCGTCTCCGACATTCAGGTCAACGTCGAGACCAACGACACGCGCGCGACGATCACGGGCATGGCACCCAAGTGCAAACTTCTCAGCCTCAAGGTCCTGCAGTCGAGCAGCGGAGGAGACGTCGCCCTGCTGCTGGCGGCAATTGGCTACATCCACAAGGCGAACGACTATGGCGCGAACGTGCGCATCCACGGCCTCAATCTCAGCCTCGGGTACACGTTCGACGCCCGCTGGTTTGCGGCGGGCCGAAGCCCCCTGTGCCAGGAGGTCGATCGTCTTGTGCGGAACGGCGTCATCGTTGTCGTCGCTGCCGGCAACGGGGGCTACGGCACGGTTCAGACGCTTAGTCGGGAAGTCGAGCGCGCGGCGCATCTCGCGACAATCAACGATCCCGGAAATTCAAATCTCGCGATCACCGTCGGCTCGACGCATCGCGATTCTCCACACGGATTTGGGATCTCATATTTCTCGTCAAAAGGCCCGACGTCGGACGGCCGGATGAAGCCCGATCTGGTGGCACCGGGCGAGCGGATCGTGTCCGCGGCCCAAATGGACCCCGCGAACCCTGGAGAGGCGCCCTATCGCGAAGATTCGGGAACGAGCATGGCCGCGCCCCATGTCTCGGGCTGCATCGCGGCCTTCCTTTCCGTGCGCCGCGAATTCCGGGGCGACCCGATGCGGGTGAAGGAGATCTTCACGAAGAGCGCCACCGACCTGGGACGGCGCCCCGAATTCCAGGGTGCCGGCCTCATCGACCTGATGCGCGCACTCCAGTCCGTCTAGGAGGAATCCATGGATGCAATCGCCGGTTCACCATTCCTGTGGCTCCACTTCGATGAAGCGGGGGCCCTGCACGATCCAAGTGCCGCCAAGCGCCTCGCCGACGCCATCGCCGGAGACAAGGTGCGCCACCTTGTCGTCATCTCTCATGGCTGGAACAACGACGAGCGCAATGCGGCCGATCTCTACACCGGTCTTTGGACGAATGCCCTGCAGACGCTCGCGCAAGGGGGCGCCAAGCCGGAAGAATTCGTGGTCGTCGGCGTGCTCTGGCCGGCCAAGGAGTATGACGCCGACTACGATGGCGCCGAGGCGACCGAAGTTCGTCCGCAAAGCGGCGGCGGTACCAAGTCGGTCGGCGACGACCCTTCAATTGGCGACATCGGTGAGAATAGCTTCCAGGAGAAGCTCGCTTTGCTCGACGGGTTCGTCGGACCGGATGCGGCTGAGGCCATCAAGGCGGCGGCACGGGCGCTTGACGCGGGCGGAGGAGATCAGGCGGCATTCGACTTTTTCAAAACAGCCAGGGAGCATCTGGGGGTCGACGAGGAGACCGAGGACTCGGAGCTTCTCGAGGACCGTGAGAATTTCAAGGGCACCAAAACCCTGTTCGGGGCCGACGACGCGATCAACGCGCTTGCCATGCCGCCAGTGTTTGATGTGCCGGCCGGCACCGGCGGCGCCAAAGGTCTTGGTAACGTCGTTCTCGCGACGTTTCAGGGGACCCGCAGTGGTGTCCTGTGGGCACTCAACAAGCTGACCTACTACACGATGAAGAAGAGGGCGGGCCTCGTGGGTCGTTGCCTGGCACAGGTGCTTGGCGCGCTTCGCCCGCCACGAACACTGAAACTTCATCTGGTCGGCCACAGCTTCGGAGCGCGGCTGGTCACGTCCGCGGCCGCGAACCTCGCAGTGCCACCAAATCTCGAATTCCAGAGCCTCACGCTCCTGCAGGGCGCGTATTCGCACAATGCGCTGACGGGCGGGAATGCAGTGTTCGCGAGCGCACTGGGCAAACCGCGCGGAGCGATCGTCTATACGCACACGCATAACGACAAGGCGTGCACCATCGCCTATCCCCTCGCATCGCGCCTGTCGGGTGACACCAGCAAATCGATCGGCGGCGCCGACGACCCATTCGGGGCCATGGGAGCAAACGGGCCTCAGGGTCTGCCTGCGGGAGCGACCGTCAGGGCAGACCCCGCGGCGCTCGCCTTTGAAAAAGGTAAGGTCAACCTCGTCCTCGCGGATACTTTCGTCGTCGCGGCCAACGGCGTTGACGCGCACAACAATGTCGCGACGCCTGCTTGCGGGAAAGTTGTCGCGATGGCCATGACGGCATGACCGTTGCGCGCAGCCGGGGCGCAAGGCGCTCCGCCCGATTTGGGCGGAGCAAGGGTATTTGGATCGCATTGGCTGCGGCTGGTGCCGCCCTCATCCTGCTTCTCGCTGGCTATTTCTGGCCTCGCAATGAAACCAAAACGCTCCAGGACTGGGTCGAGAAGCAGAATTTCATCTTCCTCGTTCCTGCGCGCGGCGGCTTTCTTCCGGGCGATATCGTTCAATGGCCGGCCGCGGCGCCCGATGCGCCGCGTTCGGGTGACGTCATGCTCTATGAGCGGTCGGCGAGAGTTCTGGGCCCCTCCGCCGGCGGACTCTTTCAGGAGACCGGCCCCTACGACGTGACAATCACCGATACGATCGACGCCGGACTTCGTTCGGGTGCCCTCCCGGCGCGCATCGGCGCGGAAGCGCGTGCGAAGGGCGTCCAGAGTTTCGAACTGGTGATGAAGGACATAATGATCCTTGAGGCGCCCTTGGCTTCGTTGCAGCAGGCCGTCGCGGGACAGGCGGATCTGGCCGCGGCGCTACGCGACCCAAACAGGACCGTGATCACCCGCATCCTGCGCCCCACGAGCTTCGAGTATCGCTTTCGAAGGGAAGGTCAGACCGGATTCGCTGCAAGTCTCCAACGGATGTTCGGCCACAAGGGCAAAGAGGCAGTCATAGAAAGCGGCGGCACCTTCGTTTCGAGCACGAGGATGCAGACGAAGCAGCCACTGGTGGTCGGCATCGCAATAGCAAGCTTCGACTTGAGGAACGTAGGTGAGAGCAGTCCGTCACCAACCTTGCGCAAGCTCGGTTTCGAGGAAGGCCGTGCACTTCAGCCTGGCGCGAATGCCGCCCTCTGGCCGGCCGGCTCAACCATTCGGGTCAGGTTTTTGAATGGTGGGCCCGCGGAAAGGCAGCTGTTCGAGGAGTCAATGGGGGAGTGGCTCAAATACGCTAACCTCCACGTCAGCTACGTTCGGTCCGGGGACTCCGACATCCGGGCGAAATTCGCCAATGATGGAGCCAGCTGGTCCTACGTCGGACGCAATGCGCAGCAGCGCCTGCCCGACGAGCCGACAATCTGGCTTGGCCATCCAATCGGAGACGCCTGGGCGAGGACGGCCTTCCTCCATGAGATCGGTCATTCGCTCGGTCTCGTGCATGAGTTCCAAAACCCCCAGGCTCAGCAATATTATAACCGGGACGCGCTCATGGCTTACTTTCAAGGGACGATGCACATGAGCGGCGACCAGATCAGCAAGATGTTCTTCGATACCGCAGCTTATCCAGGCTCGAGACCCGTCGATTTTAACTCGGTGATGAGCTTCCCGCTGCCGCCGCGGGTTCTCAGGAACGGCAAGAGCTTCGTTGCGGGGAATGAACTCTCACAAAGTGACCGGGCCTACATCGCACAGCTTTACGCACGGGAGGGTTGATCCGCGCTCGGTCCGGCAGGTCGAAAGGGGGCACAAATGAAATTTCTACAGGGCCGAATCATGCGGGCCGCCGCGGCGTTTGCAGTTGTTCTTGCGCCCTCCAGTCCCGCCGTGGCGTGGGGTTCGCCCGGCCACCAGTATGTCGGTAATCTCGCTTGGCTCCTGCTCAACCCGAATGCGCGCAATCGTGTGCGGCAGATTCTCGGACCGAATGTGAGCCTTGGCGCGGCGGCGGTCTGGCCCGACTGCGTTCGGAGCGTCGATCGAAGTTCGACCGGGGAATTTTCCTATGAGCATGATCGATACACGCCGCAGGTTTGCGTCGCATTCGAGAGCGCGGCCGAGCAGGAAAAGATGATTGCTTATGCGGAGAGGAACTGGACGAACTGCCTTTACGGCGGCCGTCCGCTCAAATGTCACCAGAGCTTCCATTTCGCCGACGTCAACGTGCACATTCATTCCGACTATAAGCCGACTTACATTGGCACTTCCGACAATGACGTCGTGCATGGCATTCGGGCGGCGGTCGCGCGCCTGAAGTGCAAGCCATCGCAGACGTGCGACATTCCCGCGCCCTTTGCCCTTGCCACGAAGCGGGAAGCATTGCTGCTTCTCGCCCATCTCGTCGGCGACCTTCATCAACCGCTCCACGTCGGCGCTATCTACCTGGATACCGCGGGGCTGGAGACGGATGATTCCGGCGTCGAGATGCACGGCGGGAACTACCTCCTCCTCTCGCCCGGCGAGGAGAGCGATAATCTTCATCATGCCTGGGACACGGTTTCCTCGAGCATTGGATCGACGCCGAGCGCGAATGCCATCAAGAGTGGCTGCCTGATCGCGCCGCTTCCCAATCCGACGGTGGATCCGCCGGAAGTATGGGCGAGCGAAACCATCCTTGCTGCGCGCGCCGCTTACAACGGCATGCGCTTTAGGCCGGACGCCACGGCTTCCGGCCGCTGGGACGTCGAGTTTATCGACAAGCCACAATACAACGCAGACCGGCGCTCTGTGCAGGCGAGGCAGGTGATCATCGGAGGTGCGCGGTTGGCGGCTATTCTCAACTCGATCTGGCCGTCGTCGAAAGTCGCGGTGGCCTGCCGCTGATGCTCGAGCACGGTTTCAGATTACCTTCGGTCGGAAAGGGTACATAGGTACGGCGCACCGCATGGCGCGTCGCTAGACGGCCTGCCTCTATCGTCAATGTCCGCTTCCCACCCATTACAGACATTGCGCGCGCGGTCTGGTACGGCCGCCGCATCATCGCCAGGCGCTGCTCGCAAGCATCGATGACTGAGAGTGCAATGCTCCCGCTTGCCACGCGGGAGGAACATGATGGTAGTAGCGCCTTTCTCTGCAGTATCCGCAGCGCTCGCCATCGTTTCCGCGGGCATTCTCTCGGCGGCCCCGCCGACGATGCAGGAACACCCGGAGCCGCACCACGTGGCGTGCATTCCGGTAAATGGGCATCAGGGCCAACCGGGATGCTGGGAACTCGGAAGCGTTCCAATTTCGACCTCCCCAGGCACACCACTCTACTGGCACGTCTATGAATTTGCGTCGGTTGATTTGGCGCAGAAGGCAGGAGACCGACACAGTCGAATAATCGAAGCCTACGGCCGAGTTTGGCTCGAGGCCGTAGCCGACAAGCGATGGATGGCCCGGGGCGGGCGCCATGTCGCGACCGTTGGTCCAATGCAGACCCTGTCATCGCTGCCTCAGACGGCTTCTTTCATGGAGGCAATGTTCACTCCCGGGATGCGGAGCAGGGTTCACACCCATCCAGGGCCCGAGGCCTGGGTAGTTTTGGAAGGTGAACAGTGCCTCGAAACTCCGGAGGGAAAGATCCGCGTCGAGGCGGGAGAGAGCATGATGGTGCGCGGTGGCATTCCGATGGCTCTCTACGGGACGGGAAAAGGCATCAGGCGCGCCCTGGTTCTTATAATCCATCCAACCGGGCAGCCGCTCGGCACGCCCTATAATGCATGGCACCCTACCGAATCCTGCCTGAAGGCTGGGTCTTAGACCCGATTGCGGACGCCAGGGGACGCCGCATAGGTCTGCCCCACCCAGAGCAGACAATAGCAGCTCAAGACCGCTTCGACCCATCGCGGACATCAGGGGCGTCTAGGCACCCTCCCCTTCAGTCACTTCAGGGCTTCGACGAGTGCCGGCTCAAGTTTATCCCAGCTCGTAACGCCCTTGGGAAGCATCGTGCCATTGATCACGAACGCCGGAGTACCGGTGAACTCTGGGTATTGAGCTGACACGTCGCTGCTTATCTGGACTTGCTGATCAATCATGCTGGAATCACTCAAGCACTTGTCGCTTTTCGCATGCTGGACACCGCGGATGGCGGCCCAGTCTTGCAACCCCAGGATGCCCGCCATTCCGACGAACATTTGCTCTTTTGGCATCGCCTCAAGCTGCGCGATTTTTTCCTGCGGAGCCGTCTCAGCCTTGCTCAATAGGGTGGCCTGATCTTTGTAGAGGGATTGAACCAAGGGGAAGAACTGCCTCGCTCCGTTGCAGCGGACCACAAGATTGGCAGCCATGTCGATTGCACCGTGAATCAGGTAGGGGCGAAACTCCCAGCTGACTTGGCCAGACTTGACGTATTTTTCAACGAGCGCAGGGGCGCCCTCATCCTCGAATTTCTTGCAATGAGGGCATGAAAGCGAGGCTATCTCCAGGAGCTTCACCTTCGCATTAGGATTGCCCATCACGAAGCCGCCCGCTGTGGTCTCATTGACCACATCTGACCAAGTGCCTCCGGCGGGTGGCTTGGCCTGCGTGATCTTGACGGCATCGCTGGCGGGGGCCGCCGCACGACCTTCTTCCTGCTTGCTGCAGGCGAGCAAGGCCACAATCAATGTCGAAGTTGCAAGGATGGCCCGATAGGTCATTTGAACTGCTCTCCTGTGACGGCAATTCCCAAATCAGGCATTGAAATTGTAAACGCAAGTTGCGTTGGCGAGGCACGAATGCGCGACGCCAATGTCGGCTTTCCGCCCGGAGCTGCCATTGAGGCAGCTCACGCGGTTTTGGCCGCCTCGCGATTCCAGACGGTTTCGTTCCTGGTTAGCGGCCGCGCCCAGAAGCTGATCGAAATGATGTAAGCCAGAAGCAAAAGGATCAGGAACATCGCGCCGCGTAGGCCGATATTGTCTCCCAGCCAGCCGATCGCCAATGGCACCAGTGCTCCGCCCAAAATGCCGGTGCATAGAATGCCGGTGAAAGAACCGTGATGCTCGGCCACCGAGTTTAGGGCCAATGCGAAAATGATGGACCACATCACCGAAAGCGCGAAACCGCAGAGCGGGAAAGCGATCAGTGCAACCGGCGCTGGGCCCAGCAGCGCGGCCAGCACACACACTACCGCGCCCGCG